>DASQLL010000125.1:0-10369 GCA_035630035.1 Pyrinomonadaceae bacterium
TCAGGTCTTTCTTTGCTGGGGCTGGCTTATCAATAAAAACTTAACTTTCTAATGCAACGGTCTGTATTTAGATGGAGAACTCTGTTCGCCAGTAACCTATGCGAGTAGCATAGAAAAAATGCTTCAAGATTAATCTTCGCAGACCCTCCATTTAATTATTAACGCTTTAACCACCTCATTCCTGACCGGAGGAGTCTCAGGGCTACACCTAAACTCCCGGATGAAGTGCATAACGTCGCTCGCCTGATTCTTCTCAGCCGGGGAATGGAGAATCTTGCGCGCATTACTGTCAAGACTCAAATCCGATTTCGACATCCTGATTGCTCCCGCGAAAGCGGTGTGATACGCTCCAAACATCCCCTGACAGCACTCCTGAAGGCGAGGCGTCAATCCATCTGATGAAGACATGTCCCAAGTGCGGTAGAGAGTACGAGACGACGACGACGCTGTGCCCTTTGGACGGCGCGGTGTTGAAGAAGTCCGACAAGGACACGCTCATCGGCGAGGTGCTGGCGGGCAAGTACCGCATCGAGGAGAAGATTGACGAGGGCGGCATGGGCTGCGTCTACCGCGCGACGCACGTGCTGATGGAGAAGACCATCGCCGTCAAGGTTCTTCACCCTGCGCTCGCCGCCGACGACAACATCGTCGCGCGCTTCACGCGCGAAGCTAAGGCCGCCTCACGCATCTCGCACCCGCACGCGATTAACGTCACGGACTTCGGCGAGGCGGACAACGGCGTCGTCTACCTCGTGATGGAATACCTTCGGGGCCGGACGCTCAAGGACATCATCCGTTCCGAGGGGCCGATGCCGCTCACGCGCGTCGTCGAGATCGTGCGTCAGGTGGCGGGCGCGCTCGAAGCCGCGCACACGGAGGGCGTCGTCCATCGCGACCTGAAGAGCGACAACATCATGCTCGAAGAGGCCGCGGGCGGCGACTGGGCGAAGGTTCTCGACTTCGGCATCGCGAAGATTCAGCAGGACGTTGACAAGACCGATCCGGGCCTGACCGCGCCCAACCTCATCATCGGCACGCCGCAGTACATGTCGCCCGAACAATGCTCGCAGGCGTCGAGGATTGACTCGCGCTCCGACATCTACTCGTTCGGCGTCATCCTCTTCGAGACGCTCGTCGGACACGTCCCATTCGCGGGCGACTCGCCGACGGCGATCATGATGAAGCACTTGCAAGAGCCTGCGCCGTCCGTGCTTGGCGAGCGGAAGGACTTGCCCGCGAGCGTCGGCGAAGTCGTCGCGCGCGCGCTCGCGAAGCGGCCCGAAGACCGTTACCAGAGCGCGACGGAACTCTCCGACGCGCTCACAGCCGCAGCCGCCGAAGCTCCCGCGCCCGACATCGTCCCGGCCCTCGACACAGGCCGCATCGTCGTCCCGACCGCGTCCAACGAAGCCCCTCGCACGACCTACGGCGACGACTCGGACGAGGCGACTGTAGTCAGCGCCGACTACGCCCGCCCCGTCACGGACGAGTTGCCCCCGCCCGTCGCGCCACTGCCCACCGCGTCGAGCTTCAACCCGTGGCGCATAGCCCTCCCGGCCATCGCCGCGCTCGTCATAGTCTTCGCGGTCGTCTACGCAGTCCAGCGCCGCAACGCTTCGCCGAGCGAGGAGCAGCCGCAGCTCCAGAGCGACCCGAACAGTCAGCCCGTCCAAACAATCACGCCGCCGACGGGGCAGGCCGAGAGCAACCTCGCGCCCTCCGGCGCGGCCACGCCCGTCGTATTTGCGGGCGCTGCCGCGAACGTCAACGCCGGGCCGACCCCCGCCCCCGAGCAGGGCGCGGAGAATGCCAACCAGCAGCCGACCGAAGACGAGGGCGAGGAGGACGACACGCCCGAAGCGACGCCGACCCCCACGCCGCGCAACAAGCGACTCCCCGTCGTCAACTCTAACGACGAGCCGCCGCCCCCGCCGCCAGCCAAGAAGGATCAACCGAAGCCCGAAGCCACTCCCGACAAGCCGCCTCTAAGCGACGACGCGCCGCCCGCCGTCAAACCATGAGCGCTGTACTTGAAAACAGTGTCGCCAGCGGAAGCCTCGCGGGCCGCGCATTACGACGGAGTAATTAACATGGATGGACAGGATAAGCAGGATAAGAGCAGGTGATAAGTGATAAGTGATGAGTGATGAGAGGAAGGCAGTGATTTTCTTATCACTCATCACTTGTCACTTATCACTTCTTTATCCTGCCCATCCTGTCCATCCCTGTTAATTTTTCTTCCCGAAGCGGCGCACACCCGCTCGCTACCGCTCGCGGTACTGTATAGCCTCTCGGACGAGTCCGAGCAGCGCCTCCTCGTCTTCAAACTCCAGTCCGATTTCAACGACGTAGCAGGGAAGCGGAAAGCTTCGACCTCGGAGCTTGACCGCGTCCTTCGCCGTCGTCAGCAAGATGCGCGCGCCGCCCTGCTCGGCCTCGCGCACGACCGCCGCGAGGTCTGAGTCTCGAAAGTCGTGATGATCCGGAAACGCACGCGTGTAGCGCAGATCGAAGCCCTCGCGTCGCAGTTGCTCGAAGAATGCGCGCGGGTTGCCGACGCCGCAGAACGCAGCCGCCGACTGCCCTTTAGCGACACTCTCAAGCTCTGCGTTCGCGCCTTCAATCATTTCATACGCGCCGCCGAGAAGTCGTAGGCCGCGCGTCCGCACGCGCGACGCGATGACGAGCGAGCGCGAGCCGGCGAGCCGTGCGACCTCGGCGCGCAAACCTTTGAGGTCGGAGGCTTGCTCCGAGCGCGTGATGATGATGCAGTCGGCACGCCGCAGACCCTCGCGAGGCTCGCGCAGACGCCCGCGCGGCAGCATGTGCCCGCCGCCCCACGGCGCGGTCGCGTCGAGCGTCACGATGTCGAGGTCGCGCGCGATCTTCATGTGCTGGAATCCGTCGTCGAGTATGAACACTTCCGCGCCGAGCGTCTCGCGCGCCCAACGCGCCGCGCCCACCCGATCACGGTCGCATACGACCGCAGCCACGCCCAGAAGCTGCTCCGCCAGAAGGCGCGGCTCGTCGCCGCTCTCGCCCGCGTCGGCCAGCACGCGCTCGCCGTCCGAGACTACGACGCGACGCCTCTCGTCCGCGCGCCCGTAGCCACGCGTCAGAACGCACGCGCGTCGCCCTTCGAGCGCGACCGCGCGCGCCACACATTCGACGAGCGGCGTCTTGCCCGTGCCGCCCGTCGTGATGTTGCCGACGCTGATGACAGGCACGCCGACGTTTTCAGTTTTCAGGAAGCCGGAGCGATAGAGTCGGAGGCGGGTTCGCGCCACTGCGCCGTAGAGAATGCCGAGCGGTGCGAGCGCGATAGTCATAAAGGCAGAGGCCGGAGGTCAGAGGTCAGAGGTCAGAGGTTGCTCTTCCACTAACCTCTGACCTCTGACCTCCGACCTCTGTTGAAGGAGTGGGGCGAGCATCTTTACGGTTCGCGCCGTCGCGCCGCGGTTCTGCTGAAGCACCTCGCGCGCTTGCTCGCCGATGCGCCGCCGTCTCGCATCGTCTTTCAGCAGGTCGCGCAGCGCGCCCGCGAGAACTGTTGCCGCCTCCGCGCCCTCGACGGGCGGGAGCTGGACGAGCGCGTCTCGCTCGACGAACGCGCCGACGACGGCTTTAAAGTTTGAAGTGTGCGCGCCGGTCACGATGCAACGCGCGGCGAGCGCAGGCTCAAGCACGTTGTGGCCTCCGACGCGCGCGATGCTCCCGCCGACGAACACGATCTCCGCGAGTGGGTAGGCGGCGCGCAACTCGCCTATGCTGTCGAGCAGAATCACGTCGCACGCCGCGTCCGACTCTAGCTCAGCCTCGCTGCGCCGTGACAGAGTGAGGCCGGACAACTCGACGAGCGCGGCGACTTCGTTGAATCGTTCCGGGTGGCGCGGCGCGATAAGTAGTCGCGGGCAGCTGTCATGCGCTGTGGCGTTAAGCATCTTGAAGGCTTCGAGGACGACGCGCTCCTCCGGCGCGTGCGTGCTGGCGACGACGACGAGCGGGCGTTGGCCGCCGAGTCCGAACCTGCGGCGCAACTCGTAGGTAAGCGTCTGCTCGCCCGCGTCCTCAAGGTCGAACTTGACGTTCCCGGTCATGCGGACGCGCTCGGTCGGGATGCCTAGCGAGCGTATGCGCTCGGCGTCCGCATCGGTCTGCATCGCCGCGAGCGCGAGGTCGCCGAGCACGCGCCGGATGAAGGGCTTGATGAAGCGATACCTGCGGAAAGACTTCTCCGAGATGCGACCGTTGACGAGCGCGACGGGGACTCCGGCCCTGTGGCACTCGCGGAAGAAGCGCGGCCAAAGCTCCGTCTCCATCACGAGAACCGCCGAGGGCTTCACCGCACGCAGCGCGCGCCGCACGCTCCAAGCCCAATCGAAAGGGAAGTAGAAGACGAGCGCGGCCTGTCCGGCGAACGCCTCGCGCGCGACACTCTGGCCCGTCAGCGTCGTGGTCGAGACGACGAGCGCATGCCCCGGATGCTCTTCGAGTATCGCGCGTGCCAGTGGTCGCGCCGCCTGCGTCTCGCCGACCGATACGCAGTGGAGCCAGACGACAGGCTTGCCCCCGCGGTCGAAAACGGGCAGCGCGCCTGAGCGCTCACGCAAACCCGCCGCGTACTTCCCGTGCCGCAAAGCGTCGAAGAGAAAACGCGGCAGCAACAGGACGACGCCGACGCAGAGGAGGATGCTGTAGAGGAAGTACATGACGAAAAAGCCGTGAACCGTGAATCGTAAACCGTGACAAGAGAAGGCAGGGTTTTTCTTGTCACGGTTTACGGTTCACGGTTCACGGTCTTACTTGGCGCGTTCCATGTAGCGCCCTTCAATCGGGTCAACGCGGATGCGGTCGCCTTCGTTGACGAAGGGGGGGACGGAGATGGTGACGCCGTTTTCGAGCTTCGCGGGCTTGTTGACGTTCGAGACGGTCGCGCCCTTCATCGTCGGCTCGGTCTGTACAACCTTCAGCTCGATTGAAGGCGGCAGGTCAATGCCGATGGGAGCGCCCTCGTAGAACTCCGCCTGTATCTTCATGCCTGCCGCGAGCCACTGCCCCATGTCGCCGAGGTCGTCGTCGCTAAGGGCGGTCTGCTCGTAGTTCTCCGTGTTCATGAAGTGGTAGTGCGTGCCGTCCGAGTACATGAACTCCATCTCGTGCTGTTCGAGAACGGCGCGCTCCACGGTGTCCGCCGAGCGGAAACGATGCTCGAACGAAGAGCCTGTGCGAAGATCGCGCAGCTTCGTCTGCATCATCGCGCGCAAATTTCCCGGCGTGTGGTGACGCGCCTCCAACACTTTGCATGGCTTGCCCTCGAAGACGATGACCATGCCTTTGCGGATTTGAGTCGCGGAAATTGCCATAAAAGTTTAACTCCGAATGAAATAGGATTCCGTTTGTCGAGCCGCGAAGAAGGCGCGAAGCCCATAGTGCGCGTCCGTGCGTCCTTCGCAAACCTCGTAGTCTAACGAGCCGCGCGCGCCTTTGTCCAGCAAGGGCGCACGCGTGCGTAGTGCGCGCTTCCCGGCAGACATGCGCCGCCCTTACACGAGGGTCGAGCCGGAATTCGTTTCGACATTCGAGTCGAGTTTGAAGAAGACGCGGAGCGTGACCTGATATTCGAGCCGCCCCATTTGCAGGCCGCCGCGCATCTCCTCGACGACGAACCACGAAAGCTCGCGCAGCGTCTGCCGCGCGCGCTCCACTGCGACCTCGATGGCGTGGCTGAAACTCTGGTCGGACGTGCCGACAATCTCGACGCCCTTGAAAACGTTCTCGCCCATCTGCCCCTCCTTCGACGGTACGGATTTGAAATTTCAAATCTGAATTCGGGAATGAAATCCACAACAAAGGATGCGAATTTCTTCGTTCGTATTTTGTGGTTGAAGACAGGGCGGACGCTAACATGCGTGCGCGGGTGAGTCAAGAAATACAAACTCATGTATGTAAGTGAGAAAAAATCGGAGCGTAAAACCCAGAGAGCGGGTGGACACCGGAGAAGCATCGGAGGGAGTGATACTTTCTCGCGTTGTCCGCCCGCTCTTTTAGGAGGAGCCCACCTTCCTGAGCGTTTAAACGACCGACCCGTGATAAAGTTTCCGAAAATTTTCGAGGCTAAAAAATTCTCTTCTAGGCAGCGCGCGCGCGAAGCGTTCGACGCTGCCGGACGGTCTGGTCGAGCCAGCGCTGCGCCTCGTCGAAGCGCGGGTATCGCTGCTCGTCCGTGCGGAAGGCCTTCGTGTGGTAGTAGCGTCTGCCGTTGATAAGCCGCGCGGGATGTTTGATGTGAAGCATCTCGTGATAGAGGATGTACTCGACGAACCATTCGGGCACATCTTCGGAGTCGAGCGTCTTGCTGATGACGATTGTCTCGTGGACGCCGTCGTGGTGGCCGAGTATTGTGCGCGTGCGACGTTGCGACCAAGTGAGCGTCGGCTGTTCCAGCTGCCCGTCGAAGAAGCGTTGGTTCAAGCGTTGGAACATACGTCCGAGATCGTAGACGCGTCCCTGCGCCGACGAGATCATCTTGCGTCCGCGCTGACGCCGCGCGAGGTCTGAGGCGCGCAGCACGTCGGGCGAGCATGCGTAGTCGCGGTAGACCCTTTCGTAGAAGGGAGGCGTGCGGCGGCGCAGAAGCTTAGCGACGAGTATAAAGGCCAGCGCGCGCTGGACGCCCATGGGCGCGGTCTTGAAGATGTCGGACAGGCGCACGTGGACGCGGCCCGAACGCAGGCGGATCGTGTGGTTCAGTCCGGCGTAAGGGTAATAGCGCACGTCCGTATCCGGCGCGATGCGTTTGGGGGCGAGCGTGCGGAACGCTTCGACGAAGTGGGCGCTCAGCAACATTTGAGAGTCGGGCATAAAGTGAAAACCCTTCGCGGGGAAATGGGTGCGCTCGCGCGGACAGAAAAGTCGTCTTTGAGTCAGCCAGCCGCCTCCGCAACCGAGCAGCGGCGTACCGGTAAATCTGTGCGCTGATATTAAGGGGCGTCGGATGGGGGCGTCAAACGACGCTTTCGGACGCTTCGCTAAGCCTTTTGCTTGCCGATAAATGGCGGATTTAGACTTCGGAGGCGACTCCGGCGACCCCGAATTGCCCTGAGCCAATCCTTTGTGCCTCAAGCGTTTAGACCGTTCGGCGTGAGATTGAAGTCGAGCCGGAAACGTAAGTTTAACCCGTTCATTAAATTAGAAGCGCGGGGAATGGCGTTGAAGGTCGTTCGTTCGCGAGTCAGACACCGAGTTTGCGTCGGTTTTCGTCAATCCGCTATACTCCAAAAGGTCTCAACCCCAGAGGCCGAACAGTCAGCGAGGGGCCGCAGGGTCATTTAGTTCTTGACACGACACTGTGGCGACTGTAAACAATTTTAAGATGTTCATAGCGCGCCGTTTTCCGCGCGCCGTGTCAACGCGAATCCCCTTGTTGCCCCGCACGCCACTCTTGTAAGTAAATGGCAATTCGAGCTTCGACATTACCGACGCAGGTGGACTGGACGCCCGACGCGCGCGCGCAGTCGGTTCTTGCGACGATTATCAAAGAGCACCTGCGGACTGGTGAGCCGGTCGGCTCGCGCACTATCTCGGAGCGCGTCGCGGGCGGCGCGGGATGGAGTCCGGCCACGATTCGCAACGTGATGGCCGAGCTTGAGGATCACGGCCTCGTCGAGCAGCCGCACACTTCCGCCGGTCGCGTGCCGACCGACAAGGGCTACAGGTTCTACGTTGACCGCTTCGTCGGCGACGCGCCTTTGTCGCGCGCGGACATCTCGGCGATTGACCGCACGCTCGGAGTGGAGGGCGAGGCGGGCGCGCAGCCCGGTCGCCTGATGGAGAAGGTCTCGCACGTTTTGTCGGAGCTGTCGGAGAACGTCGGCATCGTCGTCTCGCCGCCCGTGGCCGACAGCCGCCTTGAGCACGTCGAGTTCATGCGGCTCGCGGACGACCGCGTCCTCGTCGTCCTCGTCTTCGAGTCGAGCCTAGTCCAGAACAAGATCATTCGCATTGACGAGCGCCTGACGCAGGACGAGCTTGAGCGCGCGGCTCGCTATCTGAACACGGAGTTCGGCGGCAAAGCCCTCCAGACGATTCGCGCGGAAGTGCTGGGACTGATGCGCGAGGAGAAGGCTCTGTACGACCGTCTGCTTCGCAACGCCGTCCTGCTCTTCGAGCGGAGCGTCGAGGGCGACGAGGGCGAGACGGGCGACGTATACATTGACGGCGCGTCGAACATCTTGGCTAAGCCGGACTTCTCGGACGTTGAGCGTCTGCGCGAGTTGTTCCGCACGTTCGAGGCCAAGTCGCGGCTCGTAAAAATACTGAACGAGTGCATCGCGCGCGAGCCTCTGTTCGGCGACGTTCACGTCGTCATCGGGCGCGAGCACAGTGCGCCGCAGCTTCAATCGTGCGCGCTCATCACAGCGCCGTACCGTTTGGGCGAGGGCTTCGTCGCGGGCACGATTGGCGTGGTCGGGCCGATGCGTATCGAGTACGCGCGCACAATCGCCGCCGTCAACTACCTCGCGCGTCTCGTGGAGCGCGTGCTGCGCGAGGACGCGCGCGTCTAAAATATCGCCGAACCGACCCGTGCCGAGAATCCGGCTGGCGCAAAAGGCTGAAGGGATGACCCAGACGAACATGGCAGATAAAGGTAATCGTAAGGCGAATCGCATCCCCGTGCGCTTCGCCGACGGCGAGGAACAAGAGACAAGCAACGACGCATCGCCGGAGGCGACGGGCGAGGGCGGTCTCTCGCCGGAGGAGATCGGACGCGAGTCCGCATACGAGGACGCGACCGAAGTCGAGCGGCGCATCCGGCGCGGCGACGAGCAGGACACCGAAGCCGGGCGCGAGCGAGCCGACGAAGAGGATGTTGCGGGTGGGCCTGATCCGTCGGAGCTGCCGCGCAGCCGTCAGGATCAGGGTACGACCGCCCCGCACACAGAGGGCGAGGAGGAGTCCGAAGACGCCCCCGCCGCCGCCGCCGCGTCGTCAGACGAAGCGCAGTTCAAGGCGAGCGCATCATCCGGCCCCGCGTTGGCCGAACTGCTCGCCACGCGCGCGGAGCTGCGACGCATCGAGACGGAGCTGAAAAAACTCTCCGAAGAGAAGAAGGATTGGAAGGACAAGTCGGCGCGGTTGCAGGCCGATTTCGACAACTTCCGCAAGCGGACGGAGCGCGAGCGGAGCGATACATACAGCCGCGCGCTCGGCGAGGTCGTCAGCCGCCTGCTCCCCGTCCTCGACAACCTACAGCGCGCGCTCGAAGCCGAGCGTCTGGTCGAGGCGAAAGAGACGAAGGAGTTTCGCCACTTCCTGCACGGCGTCGAGCTGATCAACCGCCAGCTCGGCGGCGTGCTCGAAAGCCTCGGCGTCGAAATCGTGCCCACGGTCGGCGAGCTTTTCGACCCGCACATACACGAGGCCGTCGCCACCGAGGCGAAGGACGGGGCCGACCCCGACACAATCATTCAGGAGATGCAGCGAGGCTACCGCCTCGGCGACAAGCTCCTGCGTCCCGCCATGGTCAAAGTAGCTACTAAGGCGTAAACCGTGAACCGTAAACCGTGACAAGTTGCTCTCAACTTGTCACGGTTCGGAACTTACGACTCACGATTTTCTTGTCACGGTTTACGGTTCACGGTTTACGAGAAAAAGATATGGGCAAAGTAGTCGGAATAGATTTGGGGACGACCAACTGTTGTGTCTCCGTTCTGGAAGGCGGCGCGGTGCAGATCGTGCCGAACAAAGAGGGCGGGCGCACGACTCCAACCGTCGTCGGCTTCACGGACAAGGGCGAGCGGCTCGTCGGCCAGATCGCTAAGCGTCAGGCCGTCACGAACGCCGCCAACACAATCTACGCCGTCAAGCGTCTCATCGGTCGCAAGTTCAAAGAGGCGGAGGTTGAGCGCTCGCGCGAGAACGCGCCCTTCGAGATCGTCGAGGCCTCGAACGGCGACGCGCGCATACAGGTGCAGGGGCGCGTCTACAGTCCGCAGGAGATTTCCGGCATCGTGTTGCAGCGCCTCAAGGCCGCGGCTGAAGACTTCCTCGGCGAGCCTGTCACCGAAGCCATCATCACCGTCCCCGCGTACTTCGACGACACGCAGCGGCAGGCCACCAAAGACGCGGGCAAGATCGCGGGCCTGCGCGTCGAGCGCATCATCAACGAGCCGACCGCCGCCGCGCTCGCATACGGCTTGGGCCGCAGCGAGTCCGAGCGCATCGCCGTCTACGATCTCGGCGGCGGCACGTTCGACATTTCGATCCTCAAGGTCGAAGACGGTGTGTTCCAGGCGCTGGCGACGAACGGCGATACTCACCTCGGCGGCGATGACATCGACAACTTGCTGATACGGCTGGTCCTCGACGA
>DASQLL010000126.1:0-17008 GCA_035630035.1 Pyrinomonadaceae bacterium
TGCAAGTCGTTTCAAACCTTTTCGCTCGAATGCCATTCCGACGTAGAACGCAAGGCCCGTCAATGCCAGCATAAGCAGGAGGACGCCGACGGCACGCCCCGCGCCGCCCGACTTTCGTTCGACGCGCGGAGGGTTTGATGAGCTTTCCACGTCTGTTGATGCCCCTTTCGCGTCCGTCGTTTTGGGCGCGGTGTCGGGCGGGGCCGCGCCCGCTGCGTCGAACGGCCTTTGCAGGAAGGGCGAGGGCGTTTCGGGGAGCGTGCGCGCGCCGTGGAAGTCTGCGCGCTCGCGTATGAGCGTGGCCTCTTCGTCGGACGAGTCGGCGTATTTCACGGCCTTGCCGATTCGCACGAGCACGGCGGTCAGGTTGTCCTCCGCGCCGCGCTCGTAGCATCGGCGCTTCATCTCCACGCACGCGTCGTTCAGACTCGGAGAGTTTATAAGCACGGACGAAAGCTCTCCATCGGGGATGTGCCGCGTGATGCCGTCGGAGCAGAGGAGAAAGATCGTGCCGCTCTCGACCTCGAAAGAGTGCATGTCAACTTCGACCGAAGGCTCGGCCCCGATTGCGCGGCTGATGACGTTTCGACCGGGATGGTTCGCGGCCTGCTCCGGCGTCAGACGCCCTGCGCGCATCTCCTCCTCGACGAGCGAGTGGTCTTCCGTCTCACGCCGAAACTCGCCGCCGGGCGTGAGCCTGTAGAGGCGGGAGTCTCCGACGTGGCCGACCGTGACTCGAAGGCCGCTCACGTGAAGCGCGACGATGGTCGTCGCCATCATTGCGAGCGAAGGCTCTTCACGCGACATGCGGTGTATCGAGTCGTTCGCGCGCTGGATGGCGATCTCCATCAGGTCTTCCACGTCCTCGCCCTGTTTCTGGTGGCGAAACGCTTCTTCCAGAACTTCGACCGCGGTCTTCGACGCGACCTCGCCGGCCTGCGCGCCGCCTACGCCGTCGGCGACGGCGAAGATGCCAAGCTCGACCTCGCACAGCATCGAGTCTTCGTTGAGCGGTCGCTTCTGGCTCAGACCGCGATCTGAAATCACCGCCGTCTCGACGGGAACTGCCGTGGGGTTTTCTGTCATTGAACCGCCTCCGGTACTCTGATTTCCTCCGCCTCCTCGCGCGTAACGGCCCGCGCCGACGAGGGACGCGCTTGCGCCACGGCGTCGCTCGCGTTGCGGTGCGAGAAGGCTAAGAGCATGCCGAGCATGGCGAAACTCGTTATCAAACTGAAGCCGCCGTGGCTGACGAACGGCAGCGTGATTCCCGTCATCGGCAGTGCGCGCGTCGTGCCGCCGATGTTGACGATTGCCTGAAAGCCTATGAACGCAGTCAGCCCCGCCGAGCAGAGCTTCGTGAACATGTCGCGCGCCTCGATTGAAGTTCGCACACCCGCGTTGACGAGCACAATCAAGGCGAGTATGACGACCGCGCCGCCTATCAGGCCAAGCTCCTCGCCGATGGCCGCGTAGATGTAATCCGAATCGGCGACGGGGATGACCTCCGAGAAGCCGAGGCCGAGGCCGCGGCCCGTCACGCTTCCCGCGACGATGCCGAACGTGGCCTGCGAAGGTTGATACGCGATGCGGTCGAACCACACGTCAACGTTGACGGTCTTCTGCATCGCGGGGCTTTCGTCTGCGAGCTGCTTCATGCGCGGACTCTTCGCGAGCGCGCTCTCGTAGTCGCCCTTCCACCAGTCAACGTCGGGCGCGGGCGGGTCGAAGCCGTCGAGCCAGAGGTGAAAGCGCTGCTTGATGCGGTCGGGCAGAACGGCGCGCACCGGCGTCGCAAGCGTCGAGAGCGTCGGCACTCTCTCCTGCACGTGCGGCGGCAGAGCGCCAACAACGAGTATGACGACGACAAGCACGAGCGAGCCGACGAAGACGAGTAGCTGCGGCCAGCGTCGCACGGCCACTAGATAGAGCGTCGCGTATGCGCCGCTGAAGACGAGCATCTGCCCGAAGTCCTTGAGCGCGAAGAACGGGATGAAAGGGATCACTCCCATGAAGAGCAGCGGTACGACGTTGCGCGCGCGCGGCATGCCCCAGTAGGTGCGCGCAAGCTCGCGGTAGTGCGCCGTGAGGATGCCGGCGAAGCCGACGAGGAAGGGAACCTTCGCAAGCTCCCACGGCGTCATGTTCCCGCCGAACTTGCCCGCGCTCGACCAGATGATCGCGGCGAAGAGCGGCAGCAGCGTCGCGAGAACGATGATGAAACTCTGGCGCTGCATCCAGTCGAGGTACTTATCCTGCGCGCAAAGCCAGAACGCGAAGGCGAGAGCGAGGATGGCCGCGATTGGAACCCAAGTGAAAGACGACGTGAGAACGCGCCCGACCGTCACTTCCGAGCGCCTTACGATCTGCGGCTCGGCCTGCGGCTGCGCGGCTGTGGGGTCTAGTCCCATCGCCTGCTTCTTGTCGGGGCCGTAATACTGATTGATGAAGCGAAGCCGCTGCACCTGCGTCTTTTCGGCGCGCGCCTCCTGCTTGTTGCCTGAGCCGTATTCGGGGTCGCTGTAGAGACGGTACTGCACGAGCATGCCGATGGAGAAGAGAATTATCGCAGCCGTGTAGAGCGTCCAGTCTCCCTTAAAGTGCAGCGCTCGCGTGAGCCAGAAGAGGACGCCGATGATCGGCACGTAGAGCAAAAGGTCGCGCGTCGCCCCGACGATTGAAGGCTCATAGCCGCGCAGCAGAGCCGAATGGTAGACGGCGACGTAGCCGACTATCTCGAAGCCGACGATAAGCAGCAGCAGCAATAAATGTGTCGAGGCGCGATTTCTCATTTCGGTAAATTCAAAACCCTTATTGTGCGACCGGCGTTGCGCGCGTGCGCGGAGTCGTGCGCGGCTTAGGCTTATTCGGACTCGGTGTCGCGCGCGGCGTTTGCGTTGTCGAAGGGGCTTGCGTCTGCTGCGTATTGCCCTGCTGCTGCGGCGCGGTGCCGGGGACGGTCAGAAGTCCGAGGTCGCGCGCCTTCAGAACGAGCGCGGCGGCGATGGGAGCGGCGGCCCTTGAGCCGTAGCCCCCGCCTTCGACGATGACTGCCATCGCGAGTTGCGGGCGGTCGAGCGGCGCGATGCACAGGAACCAACTGTCAATCCGCATCTCCGGGTCTAAAACGGTCTCGAATTTTTCGCGGATCGGATTGCCGCGCCGGTCGCGCTCTATCTTCTTGACCTTCTTCTCCTCACCCGTTTTCGGATCGTAGACCGGCACTTGCTTCTCCGCCGTTCCCGTCTTGCCGCCGGTGATGATGCCCTGCGCGTGAACGGGCGCGAAGACGCTCGTCGCAGTGCCCGAAGCGCCGCCCGTGACCAGCCCCATGATGCGGCGCATCTCGGCGGCATGCTCAGGCGTCGCGGCCTGCGCCCAGACCGCGGGCGGCTGGTCGTACTCGATCTTCGTCTTCATCAACTTGCCTTCGAGATTGGCGATAGTTGATGCCACGAGCGCCATCTCGAAGGGCGTCATCTGCCCCGCGTAACCCTGACCGAAGCCGATGAGGCCGAGGTCGTAAGGCCGCATCTTCGGATAAAGCGCGACCGTGGCCTCTACCGGAGCAAGCGCGCGCGCAACGGGCAGCCCGCTCACGTTCCAGATTTGAGGTTGCCTGCGCGCGTTGAGTGCAGCTTCTGGACTGCCGGTGGGGGACATCCCGATCTGACGAAGCGACTCCGCCAGTCTTTCAGGGCCGAGCTTGATTGCCATCTGCGCGAAATACTGGTTGCACGAAACTTCGAGCGCGGTGTCAATGCCGATTGTCCCGTGAACCTCGCCCGTGCCGCCGGAGTCGAATATCGGGCGCGCGCCTTTCTCGGCGTAGAAGCCCGCGCCGGAGCAGTTGAACTTCTGTCCCTGCAACCCGTGATTGAAGGCCGCGAGCATGACGGCGGTTTTAAATGTCGAGCCGGGGATGTAGCGTCCGCGGAGCGCGCGGTTGACCAGCGGGCGGTCGCGCTCGTTCGCGTTGAGCTGTATCCACGTCTCCTCGTTCTGCACTTCTTTGAGACTGTAAGAAGGGTTGCTGTACATTGCGAGCAGCTCGCCCGTCTGCGGGTTGAAGACGACGACCGCGCCGTGCCTGCCGCGCAGTTGCGCGACCGCCTCCTTCTGCAATTCGCTGTCAATCGTAATTCTCACGTCGAGGTTGCCGGGCTGCTTGATGTCCTTGCCCATAACAACGTCGAGCGACTGAGGCGCTGCGCTGCTCTGCACACCGAAGAGCGCGCGCTCAAGTCCTGCGTCGCCGCGATCCGAGCCGAGCAGTTGCGCCAACTCGACATCAAACGGGTACTCGCGCACGATCTGCCCGTTCGGCGCACGCTTGTAGAGCGCGAGGGCACGGTCGAGGCTGCCCGAACGGTCGAGAATCCAGCCCCGCAGCGTTGACTCCGCGAGCCGACGGTTGCGAAGGTCTTTGTAGCTTAGCTCCTGAAAACGGTCGTTGGTCTCCGCGGCGTACTGCGCCCAGTAGACGTGAAAGCCGTAGACGGTTAGAGCAAGCGCAATGAAGAGCCATCGCAGCCCCCGCAGACCGCGATTCGTAGAGGTCGCGCCCAGACGCTTGCGGACTTCGGGCGGAAGGTCTGCGGGCGCGACGGCTTCGAGCGAGGAACGCCTGCGCCTGCGCGCGAAGAGGAGCGAAGCGAATAACAACAAAGCGAGCAGCGCGAACCCCACCGTGAAAATGAGACTGAGCAGCGCGGGCTGCTTTTCAGGAATGTCTGCGAGAAGAAACATAAGCTGGTAAATGGTGAATGGTAAATGGTGAATGGATTTGAAGTTCTATTTACCATTCACTATTTACCATTTACCCCCTCTTGAATCTCACTTCAACGTCGCCGAAGCTGACGACATCGCCGTCCTCGATGTGCCGCGCCTCGCCGTAGGACATACGACGACCGTTAATGAACGTTCCGTTGGTCGAGCCTGTGTCGGCGACGAGCAGTGTGCCCTCGCGCTTCATCACGAGCGCGGCGTGAATCTTCGAGACGCTCGCGTGCTCTAGCTGCAAGTCGTTGTCGGCCACGCGACCGACGCTTATGCGACGCCCGCCGGGCTTGAACTTAAGGACTTTCTCCGAAGAGCTTTCGGGCGAGTTGATGCGCGCCGTCAATTGAACGTCGGGCGACGCGGGCTGCGCCTTCGGAACCGCGCCCTTCAACTCTTCGGCGTGGCGCGCGGCCTCTTCCTTCTGTTTCAACTCCTCCTCGAACTCGCCGAAGGTCGGGTCAACGGCGATGCCGGAGGTGAAGATGTCCGCGCTCGTCTCGACCTTGATGGGCGCGAGCGTGCGTAGGCGCTGATCGTTGATGTAATCAATGGCCGCTGCGAGGACTTCGTTTTCAAGCTCCTTGAGATACTCGTCCGGCGCTTCCGAATGCGTGCCCCACTCTATCTTCAACTTGAAGAGGTGCGGGGCGACGCGTCGGCCCTGCGCGTCGTCGCGGACGCGCTCGGCGATAAGGCGCTTCATGCGCTCGATGAGCTTCGTTGTGGTGAAGCCGGTCTGCGTCTCTGCCTCGCGACCGAGCTTGCGGTCAACTACAGACCCCATGCCTTCCAGCACGCGTCGCATCAGTCGTTCGACCAGAGCCTCGTCGCGCTTCTTCTCGTTCTCTTTATCCATAAACGGAGCGACTTAAACAAAACCAAAAACGAGCCGGGGCGACCCGGCGGCCTGAGACTTAGAACAGGGGAGTGGAAACCAGAATGCTTGAAGAACGCTGCGGGCATTCTAGCCGAAACAGGGCGCGGACAGAAAGGGGCAGGAGACAGGGGCAAGGGGCAGGAGCAGACGGCAGGAGGCAGGAGGCAGGGGCAGGAGGCAGATAAGAAATCTCGGATTTGAAATTTGAGATTTGAAATTTGAGATTCGAGATTGGAAAGCGACAACTCTTAACCTGCCTCCTGCCCCTGCCTCCTGCCTCCCGCTCTTTGCCGCGCCGCTTCGTAAAGAATAACGCCGAGGGCGACCGCGACGTTGAGGCTATCAACGGGCGCGCGCATAGGGATTCGGACGCACTCGTCCGCGGCGCGTGCCTCCTCGTCTGTAAGCCCGCCGGCCTCCGGGCCGACGAGGACGGCGCGCGGGATTGTCCAGTCTATGTCCGTGTGCGCGATGCTCGCCGTTGCGCCCGTGCTGACGGTGCGTATGCCGCGCTCGGCGCACCACGCGAGAGTTTCATCCAACGTCGCGCCCGTCCAGAGCGGGAGGCGGAACGCAGAACCCATCGAGCCGCGCAAGGCCCTCGCGGAGAATAAATCGGTCGAGCCTTTCGTCGAGACGGCGGCAGTCGCACCTGCTGCCTCCGCGACGCGAAGCATTGCGCCTGCGTTGGCGGGGTTGTTCGCGCGGTGCATGACGACGACGAGCGGAGTTTCGACGCCGAGTCCGATAACGCCTGCTCCCGTCCGCGGCCTGCGCGCGAGGGCGACGACGCCTTGCGAGGTCTTCGTATCGGCGACGTATTCGAGAACGCTTTCGGAGACGGGAAGGGCGCGCGGACAAACCCTTCGCAACGCTTCCACGAGTCGCAAGCCGCGCGCGCTATCTTCCAACTCGGCTGTGTATAAGACGGACTCGAAATCAATTCCCGCACTCAAAGCCTCTTCGCACAGACGCACGCCCTCGACGAAAACAAGCTCGCGCTCGCGCCCGTCGCGCACGGCGCGGGCTTGTTGTATTTGAGGATTCTTCCTGCTCGTGATCTTGCCGCTCATCATAAAATTCAACGTTGAAGAGAACTGTAGGGGCAGGGCTTGTCCCTGCCCGCAGCCATCCTTCAAATCGGTGTGACATTAATTGCATGGCGGGCAGGGACAAGCCCTGCCCCTACAATTCTGAAACGCGGCATCCTTATCCTATGCTACTTGTTTCTTATACGGCTTCAAGCTCTGCCCACACGGGCCAGTGATCCGAGACACCCGCGAAGCGAGCCACGCCCCAGCGTCGCACGCGCGCGCCGCGAACAAAAATCCAGTCGAAGTGATGCCTGAGCGGCCCTGAGCGCCACGTCGCGGTGCCCGTCGGAAGCGGGGTTGAGAAGCCGTGCGATTCGAGCAGCGCGCGTGCCGCATCACGGGCCGGACGGTTGAGCGTGTTGAAGTCTCCGAGCAATAGGACCGCCTCTTCGTCGCTCACACGGTCGGCGAGCGCAAGCACCGTGCGATGCTGTTCCAGTTGCCCCTCGATGCTCGCGTGCGTGTCTATGTGCGAGTTGAAAACGTGAAGCCGCCGCCCCGCGAACGGAACCGTCGCTGTGATTGCGAGGCGTGGTCGCCAAGGACACTCCTTCCAAGGAAGCTCGACGCGCTCGGCGTCCGAGAGTTCAAAGCGACTGAGCAGAGAGACGCCCGTGTCGCCCTGTTCGCCGACTCGTATGCGCTCCTCGAAATCGAGCCACCACTTCCTGTCCTTCGGCTGTGCGTCTTTGGGCGTCGGCGTGGCCGCGCGGACGAAATTCATTCCTAGCCTCTCGGCCAGCTCGCGCGCCACGTGACGCCCGCCCGCGCGCACAGTTTCGCGGTCGGCCTCTTGCAAGGCAACCAGATCGGCGCGAGGCATACGCGCGCCGCCGGAGAGAATCCGCGCGGCCTTTCGTATGTTGCTTTCGACGAGCCGTGGGCGTCGGCCCGGACGGCTGATTCCGATGCGCCGAAGCAGACTGCCCGCGATGAGGTGCGAGCCTACCGCGTAGCGGACGTTGTAAGTGACGATGACGAGACGCGAAACGTCTTCGACATTCTCGCCGGGCGCGAAGCTGCCTCGCTCGACTCCCGGCTCGTCCGCGCGGCTGTGTGTTTGCTGAATTGAAGTGACCGACATTCGTGCCCCGAAGCTTTACGCGGCTCGCGCGCGTGTTGCAGAATCGGCGCGCTGTATTGGAAAAGCGAAGGGAGATTATAAATGAATCGCCGCGTCATCGCCGCAGTGAGTGATATGATTTTTGCATCGAAGATTCGCGGGACGGGTGAGCAACAGAACGTGTCGGTCGCGTTCGCACGCAGCGAAGACTCTCTCTTCGACGCGGCCAAGACGGAAGTCCCTTCGCTCATCATCCTCGACCTTCACGCCACACAGCTCGACCCCTTCGCGCTCGCGGCGAGGCTCAAAGCAGACGAACAGCTCCGCGCCGTCCCGCTCGTAGGCTTCTTCTCGCACGTCCAGACCGAGCTGCAAAGTCGAGCCGTCGAAGCGGGCTTCGACCGTGTCCTCCCGCGCTCCGCTTTCACGAAGCACCTGCCGGAAATTCTTCGCGGTGAGTTTTAGACTTGAATATATGAAGCGAGGCGGAAGCCCGACCGTTAGGGAGGGCGTGTCTGTGACTCTAACAGACACGCCCTCCCTAACGGTCGGGCTTCCGCCTCTCATTTCATTTACCTCACGGGCGCGGGCGCGATCACGTCGTGGATGGCGCGCACCTCGTTGACGAGGCTTGCGTACTGTTCGAGCGTCAACGCCTGCGCGCCGTCCGAGCGAGCGCGCTCCGGGTGGTTGTGGACTTCGATGATGAGTCCGTCCGCGCCGACGGCGACGCCCGCGCGCGCGAGCGGCGTGACCATGTAGTTCTTGCCGGTGCCGTGCGAGGGGTCAACGATGACGGGCAGGTGCGAGATGCGTCGCACCGCAGGGATTGCCGCAAGATCGAGCGTGTTGCGCGTGTGCTGCGCGAACGTGCGGACGCCGCGCTCGCAAAGGATGATGTTGTAGTTGCCTTCGGCCATGACGTACTCGGCTGCGAGCAGCCACTCGTCGAGCATCGCCGACAGCCCGCGTTTCAGAAGCACCGGAAGCCGCGACTGTCCCGCGCGCCTGAGCAAAGAAAAATTCTGCATGTTGCGCGCGCCGATCTGGATAACGTCCGCGTAACGCTCGACAAGCTCAAGGCCGCGCTCGTCCATCGCCTCCGTCACAATCTTCAGACCGAATGCGTCGCGGACTTCGGCGAGCAACTTTAGTCCATCTTCGCCGAGTCCCTGAAAGGCGTAGGGCGAAGTGCGCGGCTTGAACGCGCCGCCGCGGAAGAAACGCACGCCGCTGCGCTTGACGGCCTCGGCTATCTCGAAAACCTGCTCGCGGCTCTCGACGGCGCAGGGGCCTGCGATGATAGCCAGCTCGTCGCCGCCTATCTCCGCGTCGCCGACGCGCACGACCGTCTTTTCGGGGCGCAGGTCGAGCGAGACGAGCTTGTAAGGCTTCGTGACTCGAATCGCCTCGGCCACGCCGGGCAGACTCTCGAAGGGCGTGATGTCCACAGGCCCCTCGTTGCCCGTGATGCCGATAGCCGTGCGCGACGCGCCGGGCATGACGTGTGGGCGATAGCCCAACTCTGTTATGACGCGCTCCACGCCCGCGATGTCGCGTTCGGTCGCGTCCGTCTTCATCACAATGAGCATCTGAAACCTCTATGCTGAATCTGACTCGTCTTCGCTGTGTAGTTTAGGGCGAGCCGCAAGCTAAAAAACTTTTCGCCTGCGCCAGTCGAGTTGCAAGACTCATGCCGATTCGCCGGTAGAATACTTACATCCGTTCGGGGACTTCGATGCCCAGCGCGTCGAGCGATTTAGTGAGCTGTTTTCTAACGAAATCGGCGACAAATACGAGGACGGCACGCCTGACCGCGTCTTTCTCTTCGAGGATGCGGTTCTCGTCGCGATTGTAGAAGAAGTTGAAAGCCTGTGCCAGTTGGAACGTGTACTTGGCAAGATGCGAAGGCTCGGCGGAGGCCGCGGCCTGAGCCAAAGCATCCGGCAGACGCGCCGCGAGCATGAAGAGCGACCAAATTTCGCCGCCTATCTCGCCCTCGAAGACATGCGCGACCAGCGCCGCAGGCTCGCCGCCAATCGCAGAAGAGTGTATGAGGCTCTGCGCCTCTTCGAGCGCGCCGCTTTGCAGCTTGCGAAAGATCGAGTTCGCGCGAACCGCCGCGTACAGGCAGTAAGGCCCGGACTCGCCCCGCGTTGACTGCGCCTCCGCGAAGTCGAAAA
Source organism: Pyrinomonadaceae bacterium (assembly GCA_035630035.1). Lineage (GTDB taxonomy): Bacteria > Acidobacteriota > Blastocatellia > Pyrinomonadales > Pyrinomonadaceae > QHXN01. Next base: position 10,000 of record DASQLL010000126.1, read on the forward strand.
CGATGACGGAATTGCGCGTCCACTTCAAAAGGAAGTAACGCAGCGCGCTCACGGCGAGTATGTGAGCCACCGCGCGCTTCTCGTCGTCCGGCAGAGACGGATGTCGCTCCTCGACTTCCTTGAACTCGTTCTGTTCGAGACGGTCAATCAGATCGTCTGCCTTGACGCCCAAGCCACGACGCCCGCTCATCTCGACGAACGTGCGCGATTTTTCTTCCGCGCTCAGCTCAAGCCCAAGCTCTTCGGCGGCGGCGGGCGAGAGCGCGACCATCTCGTAAGAGAGATGCACGCTCGCATGCTGCCCGACCTGCGGCGCGATTGAAGCGACGCCGCGCTTGACGACCTCCTGCGGGTACGACTGGCGCGAGTCAATGACGTTGTAGACGGTCGCGCCTTTGCCGAACTGTGGCGCGTCCGCGTCGGCGTCTTCGGCGACGCTCGTCGTCATCCAGACCGTGTGGCCGTCCGGGTAAGTGCGGAACGGCTTGAAGTGGAAGTTGAGATCAACCTGTCCGAGCTTCCAAAGCTGATACGCGATGTCCTTGCCCGTGTATGTGACCGTGCCGTTCGAGCGGACGATGACTTTGTCGGCCTCATGCTCATCGCTGCTCTCGTGCGACTCCATCGGCATGACCCAACAGCCGGCGGTGCGACCCTCCGTCTCGAAGCGTATCGCGCCCGACGCCTTCATCCGCTCGAAGGCGTGCGACCAGAGGAAGTGCAAAACTTCCGACTCGCGCGGCAGAAGATCGTAGCGAATGCCGAGCCGCAACATCGTGTCGAGGTGTTGATTGACGATGCGAGTTGCAACGTAGTCGGCAAGCTCCGCAGTCGGGTTGTCGCCCTCTTCGAGCGCGTGCAGCGTCTCGACGCGCAGCTTCAGACGCTCCGGGTCTTCCTTCGCGTCCGGGTCGCCGTTTCGATAGAAGAGTCCGACGCGCGCGTACAAGTCCCAGCAGTAATAGTCGAAGGGTCTGTCTTCCGTGAGCGACGCGTCGAGCGCGCGCACGTCCGCGAGCGCCATGCCTTCGAGGTGCAGGAAGCCAACGACCACGTCCGCGACTTGAACGCCCGTGTTGTCAATGTAGTTATGCACTTCGACCTGCTCACCCGAAGCGCGGAGTATGCGGACGAAGGTGTCGCCTATGACCGAGTTGCGTAGGTGTCCGATGTGCGCGGCCTTGTTCGGGTTTACGCTCGTATGCTCGACCATGCGCTTGGAGCGACTTGCAGGAGCGGCGACATTCTCGACAGCAGCATCTTCATCAAACGTCCGCGCGAGGCGAGAGAGCATTCGCGCGCGGTCGAAGAAGAGATTCAGATAGCCGGCCCCCGCGACCTCGACGCGCGCGACCTCCGCGACCGTCTCTAGTTCCTGTCGCAACTCTTCCGCAATCGCGCGCGGGTTTCGCTTCTCGCCCGTCGCCTGCTTGATGCGCTTCGCAAGCTCGAACGCGACGGGGAATGCGTAATCCCCAAGCTCCGTGCGCGGCGGGACTTCGGACGCGACATGCTCAAGCTCGACGCCGAATTTTTCAGCCGCGGCGACGCGGACGCGCTCGCGCAGGCTCTTTTGTAGTTCGATAAGGTTCAAGGCTTCAAGGTTCCTTCCGCACAAAACCGGAAGTATAGCGCAGCCGATTCGCGCGACGCCAACACGCCCGCGGCAAAGGGCAGCTTCTATTCATTCTTGAGCTTTGTGTAGGAACACTCACCGCAGAGGCGCAGAGGACGCGGAGGGGGCGCAGAGAAAAGCAAAGTCTCTGCGCCTCCTCCGCGCGTCCTCTGCGCCTCTGCGGTGAGCTGCACCTTTCTTTTAACTCAAGTATGAATAGACCCTAGCGGCAAAGCGGCTTGACACTCGCCTGTCGCGCTCTGCTACCATCGTTTTTGAAACAAAGCAAAAAAAATCTTGCGTGGATTTGTGAGGCTCTGCCCCAACTGAACTTTTGATGCGGACTATTTTCTTCGACTGCTTCGCCGGCATCAGCGGCGACATGACGCTCGGCGCGCTGGTCGGCGCGGGAGTGGAAGAGCGTGCGCTTGTGCGGCAGCTTGAGCTGCTCGACGTTGAAGGCTACGAGATTAGCTTCGAGAAAGTTGACCGCTCCGGCATCAGCGCCACGCGCGCCGTCGTCCGTTTGACGAGAGAAGAACATCAACACCGCCATCTTTCTGATATTCAAAAAATCATAAGAGGCTCGCGTCTGGGCGAGGGAATCAAAGACCGCGCTTTGAAGATTTTCACGCGGCTGGCGGAGGCCGAGGCGCGCGTCCACAACGTTCCCGTCGAGCGGATACACTTCCACGAGGTCGGCGCGGTTGACGCAATCGTTGATGTCGTGGGCGCGTGCATCGGATTCGAGCTTCTGGGCGTCGAGCGTTTCGCGGCGTCGGCGCTGCACGTCGGGAGCGGCACGGTCGAGATGTCGCACGGTCGCTATCCCGTCCCGCCGCCTGCGGTCGCGGAGCTTCTGCGCGACGCGCCCATTTACTCGACGGACATAAAAGGCGAGTTGGTCACTCCGACGGGCGCGGCGATTGTCGGCACGCTCTGCGAGAGCTTCGGCGCGATTCCGCGTATGCGTCTTCAAGGCACGGGTTACGGCGCGGGCGCGAGGGATTACAAAAATTTTCCGAACGTGCTGCGAATTTTGATCGGAGAAACCGAGACGACTGACGAGAGCTTTGATGACGATGATGCTGAAGCGGACGAAGAGTTGACGGTCATTGAGACGAATGTTGACGACGTGTCGCCTCAAGTCCTCGGCTACCTTTTGGAGCGGGCGTTCGAGCGCGGCGCGCTCGACTGTTACTTCACGCACGTGCAGATGAAGAAGAATCGCCCCGGCGTGCTCGTCACCATCCTCTGCCGCCCCAACGTGCGCGAGGTGATGCTCGAACTACTTTTCGCGGAGACGCCGACGCTGGGCGTGCGACACAGGGCAGTCCGCCGCCGCGCGCTCGAAAGGGAGTCCGTGACTGTCGAGACGGAGTTCGGTACGATTGCCGTCAAGCTCGGACGCCTGCGCGGTCGCGTGGTCAGCGCGACGCCGGAGTTCGACGAGTGCCGCGAGGCCGCGCAAAGGGCGGGCGCGTCTCTGCGCGACGTGCAGGAGGCCGCGCGCGCGGCCTTTCGAGACCTTTAAGCCGGGAGCGCGGGCATCCGCGGCCCGCCTTGAGCGCGTTAGCGCGAAAAAGAGATGGAGGTAAACTCAAGCTTGAGCAGAGGCGGAAGTTTTGAAGCGTGCCATAGCACGCTTTGGCGGGCAGGGATGCCCGCGCTCCCAGCGAGATAAGGAGTTTATTATGGCGACGATTTTCTCCGCCACCGAACCGGACGAGAGCTTTGAGGACGAGCCGGGTCGCGGGGTTGATCTCGAAAAGATCGAGCGCGGCGTGCGGCTCATACTCGAAGGCGTCGGCGAGGACGCGGAGCGCGAAGGCTTGCAGAGGACGCCGCGCCGCGTCGCGGAGATGTACGCCGAGCTTACGGCGGGGATGCGCGAAGACGCGCACGAGCACGTCAAGGCTCTGCCCGGCGACAAGCACGACGAGATGGTCATCGTCAAAGACATACACTTCGCGTCGCTCTGCGAGCATCACCTCGCGCCCTTCGTAGGCAAGTGCCACATCGCATACATCCCGAAGGCCGGACGCATCGTCGGACTCTCGAAACTCGCGCGGCTCGTTGACACGTTCGCGCGGCGACTTCAAGTTCAAGAGCGTCTGACATCCGAAATCGCCGACACACTTTTTGAAGGGTTAAAGCCGGTCGGCGTGATGATCGTGATGGAGGCCGAGCACACGTGCATGACCATCCGCGGCGTGAAGAAGCCCGGCGCGATAACCATCACCTCGGCCATACGCGGCGGCTTCCGCAAAGACCCGCGCACGCGCGCCGAGGCGATGGCTTTGATTCGAGCGAAGGAGTGAGAAGAAAGTAAATGGTAAATGGTAAATGGTGAATGGACGCGCTACACGAGGCTTGCTCTTCATCACGCACATTAAAATCTACAGTTCACCATTCACCATTCACCATTTACCATTTACCAGATGAAATCTTTCTACGTCACAACGCCCATCTACTACGCGAACAGCCTGCCGCATTTCGGCCACCTGTATACGACGGTCGTGGCTGACTGTTTGAAGCGCCACATGCGGCAGCGCGGTCTCGAAACCTGTTTTCTGACGGGGACGGACGAGCACGGTCTAAACATCCAACGCAGCGCGGCGCGCACGGGGAGAACGCCGAAAGAGCATGTTGATTATATCGTCGCCGAAGGCAAGAAGTTCTTTGCCTCTTTCTGGCTCGACGAGGCGCACGGCGGCTACGACATCTGGATGCGAACGTCCGAGGAGTTTCACTACGAAGGCGCGCAGGAGTTCTGGCGTCGCGTCGCCGCTCGCCCCACGCCGAAAGGGCGCGAGAGCATCTACAAAGATTTCTACGAGGGCTGGTTCTGCGCGCCGTGCGGCACATACAAAACGCAGGAGGAGCTGTCGAAGCCTGCGAACGAAGGCGACGCTCCGCTCTGCCTCGTTCACGAAGCGCCAGTTGACCGCGTCTCCGAAGAGGGCTACTTCTTCCGACTCTCGGATTACGACGAGGTCTTGCTGAAGCTGCTTGAAGAGCGGCCCGACTTCGTACAGCCCGAAGCGCGCCGCAACGAGGTCAAAAGCTTCGTGCTGTCAGGTCTGCAAGACACTTCGATAAGCCGCTTGAAGACTTCGGTGGGCTGGGGCATCCCCGTGCCCGGCGACGCGGATCACACGATCTACATCTGGTTCGATGCGCTCATCAACTACATCACCGCGCTCGGCTTCGGTAGCGATAAGTCGAGCTCGTCGTTGGGCGAGGGCGCGTTCGAGAAGTTCTGGCCCGGCGTCCATCTCATCGGCAAAGACATACTCCGCCAGCACGCGATCCTCTGGCCCGCGATGCTCATCGGCGCGGGCGTCGAGCTACCGCGCGCCGTCGTCGCGCACGGCATGTGGCTCGACCCGGAGGGGCGCAAGGTCTCGAAGACGCTCGGCAACATGATTGACATTGACCTCGCGCGGCGGCTCACATCTGCGGACGTTGTGCGCTACGTACTTCTGCGCGAGAAGGCTTTCTGGCAGGACGGTCGGCTCGGCTACGAGATAATCTTCGACCGCGCGAACAGCGACCTTGCGAGCGGCCTCGGCAACCTTGTCAGCCGCACGCTGACGATGATCGGAAAGTATTTCGACGGCGTCGTGCCTTCGTCCGACATTCCCGAAAGCCTTCGGCTTCAGGCGAAGCGTGCGGGCGTTGACGCGGACGCGCTTGCGCTCGCGAGCAGCATGGAGCTTGCGCGCGACCAGTTCGTGCAGAGCGTCGAAGGCTACGAATTCAACCGCGCGCTCGAATCCCTCTGGGCGATGATCGCGCGCGTGGACAAATTTCTGTCGGACGTGAAGCCGTGGGAGCTTGCGAAGTCCGAAGAGCAGCGCGGGACGCTCGGCGCGGTTCTCTATCGCGCGGCAGAGACGATACGTTGGCTTGCCGTCCTGCTCTATCCGGTCATGCCTGAGTCATCGAAAAAGATTTTCACTCAGCTTGGGCTTGCTGAAGATTTGGAAGCGATTGATCCGACGAATTTGAAGTGGGGAGGTTTGCAGACGGGAGGACGCATCGGCGAAGTCGCGCCCGTCTTCCCTCGCATTGACAAGAAAAAGATTATGGCAGAGATAGAAAAAGAAGCAGCCGCAAGCAACGAACAGACCGAACAACAGACCTCGCCTTCGGGCGCGCACGCGACGCAGGCCGCCGTGCCCGGCTCGCCGACAGCAAGCGACGTGAAGACCGCGCCGCCTATGCAGGGCGCGACCGAGGCGCAGGCAGTTCCCGGCGCGCAAAGTCAGGCGTCGGCCACGCCGCCCGAAGGCGTCGCGACCTTCATCACGATTGACGACTTCGTGAAGGTAGAGATGCGCGTTGGCGAAGTTCTAACGGCGGAGCGCGTGCCGAAGTCCGACAAGCTGCTCCGCTTCACGATTGACCTCGGCGAAGAAAGCCCGCGACAGATTCTCGCGGGCATCGCCGAGCATTACGAGCCGGAGAAGCTCATCGGGCGCAAACTTGCCGTCGTCTCCAACCTCAAGCCTCGCAAGCTCCGCGGCTTCGAGTCGCAGGGAATGGTTCTGGCCGCCTCCGTCGGCGAAGAGGGCCGCCCCGTCCTCGCGACATTCTCCGAAGACGTGCCGAATGGAGCAAGACTCAAGTAGACAGTAGCCAGTAGACAGTAGACAGTAGAAAAACATTCTCTCTCCATGAGAGGGTGCTGGCAAAATGATGACTCGGCTGATGAAAGAGACAAACCTACTGGCTACTGGCTACTGACTACTGTCTACTGTTTCCATGTTCGTTGATTCACACGCGCACATTGACGGCGAAGAGTTCGACGCAGACCGCGACGAGGTGGTCGCGCGCGCGCGTGCAGCTGGCGTGCGCGCGATTTTGAACGTCGGCACGGGAGACCCGCACAGCGGCTCGCTTGAGCGCGCGGTCGAGGTGGCGGAAAAGTATGAAGGCGTGTACGCAGCCGCCGGCGTCCACCCGCACGACGCGAAGCTTTATGACGATGATGCTGAACGACGCCTGCTCGAACTCGCGCGGCGCGGCAGTCGCCTCATAGCGTGGGGCGAGATCGGACTCGATTTTCATTACGACAACTCGCCGCGCGATGTGCAGCGCGAGGTCTTCGCGCGGCAGTTGAGGCTCGCGCGCGGGGAAGGGCTGCCCGTAATCATCCACACGCGCGAGGCGGACGAGGAGACGATAGAGATTCTTCGCACGGAATACGGAGGCGCGGCGCGCGGCGGAATCATGCACTGCTTCGGCGGCGGGATGCCTCTGGCCGAGGCCGCGCTCGAACTCGGCTTTATGATCTCGTTCGCGGGCAACGTGACCTTCAAGAAGGCGGAGAACTTGCGCGAGGTCGCGCGCATAGTCCCGCTCGAACGCCTGCTCGTCGAAACGGAC
>DASQLL010000127.1:0-5573 GCA_035630035.1 Pyrinomonadaceae bacterium
AGGTCGCTGGTTCAACCAGAAGGGCAGCCGCTTCGACAAGAGGGAAGACGCGGAAGCCATCGCGCGCAAGGTCGAAGGCAAACGGGGAAGCGTCCAGAAGGTCGAGAAGAAGGCGGTGCGCGAGAAGCCGCCGCTCCTGCACGACCTGACATCTTTGCAGCGCGCCGCAAACGTCCGCTACGGCTTTACGGCCACGCGCACGCTCGAGCTGGCGCAGACGCTATACGAAAAGAAATTCCTGACGTACCCGCGCACCTCTTCGCGTCACCTCTCGAAGAGCGTCGCCGACGAGATCGAGGCGCACGTCCGCGCCGCGTCGGTCGGGCCTTACATTCCGTTCATCGAAAAGATTCTGTCGAAGGGAACGCCGAAGCTGACGAGCCGCCACGTTGACGACAAGAAGGTGACGGATCACCACGCCGTCATCCCTACGAAGCAGAAGATTGACGGCGGCGCGCTCTCGCCCGACGAGAAGCGCATCTACGACCTCGTCGCGCGCCGCTTCCTCGCGGCCTTCTTTCCAGACGCGGAGCTTGAGCGCACGACGGTCGTCACCGAAGTCGAAGGCGAGCGTTTCATCACGCGCGGCACGGTTGTTTTGAAGGCGGGCTGGCGCGAGGTCGAGCCGCCCGCGCGCGACTTGAAGAAATCGAACGAGGACGACGCGAAAAAATCTGCCGACGAAGAGGACGACGAAGGCGCGGAACTGCCAACGCTGAAGGCGCAAGACCCGGCGGATGTTCTCAAAGCCGAATCGGTCGCGCGAAAGACGAAAGCGCCGCCGCGTTACTCGGAGTCGAGTTTACTCGGCGCGATGGAGACGGCGGGGAAAAAAGTCGAGGACGAAGAACTGCGCCTCGCGATGAGGGACGCGGGGTTGGGCACGCCCGCGACGCGCGCCGCGATCATCGAGACGCTCCTCAAGCGCGAGTACGTCGTGCGCGAAAAAAAATCGCTCGTCGCGACGGCCAAAGGAATCGCGCTCATAAGGATGTTGCCCTCGCCGCTCCTCAAATCCGCGGAGCTGACGGGGCGCTGGGAGCAGAAGCTCTCGCGCATGTCGCGGCGCGAGTACGCTCTGGACGATTTCATGCGCGAGGTGCGCGCGATGATCACGGAGCTTGTGTCGCAGATAGCAAGCTCGGAGGTCGAGCGCGGCGCAGGGATAGCGGTGCGCTCGGTGCCGAGGCCCGAAGGCGCGCTCGACTGTCCGAAATGCAAGCTCGAAAGTCGCGCAGGGTTTTTAGTCGAGCGCGCGGGCGCATCTGGAAAGTTCCTCGCATGCTCGCTGGGCCGCGAGGCGTGCGGTTACATGAGGGACGCGCCGAAGAACGCGAAGCAGCGCAAGGCCCTCACGCAGACCGCGTGTCACACATGCGGCGGCGCGATGCGCCTGCGACTGCCGAAGGAGAAGGGCAAGCATGCCTTTCTTTCGTGCGTGCGCTACCCCGACTGCCGCGGCGCGCGCTGGTTCGACGACAAAGGCGCGCTCGAAGAAGCCCGCGCCGCGCCCGAAACAGGCCCGCCCTGCGTCGTCTGCCAGACGCCCACGCTCAAGCGCGGCCCCGCAACTTCCGGCAGCTACTTCTGGTCTTGCCCGCGCTGGCGCAGCGACGGCACGGGCTGCAACGCAAAGCCCGTCTGGATCAACGAGCCGCCGCGCTGATAAGCATGACAATAATCTACCCGCCTTATTTTTCGTGAGCGCAGAAGGTGACGCAATGAAATGCTTGTTTTGCAAACATGATCGCTTCAATCCAGAAGATTCTCATGGTTGCGACACCTAGCCTTAGATAAAAAAACTCTTGGCCGTCAGCCTCAGATGGGTTGTTCGGCAGCGGCGTAGAGACGGCAGGGGCTAATTTGTCAATCTTCTCACACCACGGTTTATTGAGTGCCACTCCTCAATTCATCGGACCACTCTTACTTATGGTTTGGCGCTCAGATCAAATGCGTAGACCGTCCCTTCCTGTACCCCAACGAACAGAATATCGCCGGAGCTACCTATGCTGCTGATGCAGCCCTTTACATTCAGCTTCCATTGCGGCTCACCGTCCGAAGCCCGGAATGCGGCCACCTCACCACGACAGTTCCCGGCTACGACGTATCCTTTCCAGAGGAGGGAGCGCCTCGAAGTCCACTCAGGGGATGATTTCTGCTTCCAGCGCACACCTGCCAACTTAGTGTCTACAGAGATAATGTAACCTGCCCGCTCAGGACGGTTCTCCAGAAACACGTACAGTGAATCGGCGGCGAATGCCGGCCTCCCGGTCGGTGTCGCTTCGATAGCTAGTTCGGCTACGATTGCCCCGGTCTCAGCATTCAAGCGGTAGATGTGCTGGTCAGCTGTGCCGACATAAAGAGTCTTGTCCCTGAAAACAAGCGAAGTCGAGGGAGCCGCCGCGAGCTTTCGCTTCCACATTACACGACCGGACGCAGCATCCAGCGAGTAGACGACACCATCTAATCCCGCGAAGAACAGGCGACGTTCGACAGCCACGGGTGATTTGATTGGCGCACAGTCAGGGTTGGGGGTGTCAGTCGAAAAACTCCAGTTTAAGCCGCCGGTCTGAAGATTTACGGAAGACCACTTGTCTTGGAAACTTCCGAAGTACACATTCGAGCCGAGTTGAACGATGTCCGTCGGCACGCTGGTCGAACGGTACTTCCAGCGCACTTTCCCGCTGCTCCTCTCGAAAGCATAAACGTGTCCTATGCCGTCCGGTGCACATGAATAATCGGTGCCGATGAGGATCAGATCATCTGTGACTAACGGGTCGCCGTGGAAACTGATTTGCTTGCCGTCCTTGCGGATGTCATAGCTCCATTGCACTTGACCCGTAGTCTTGTTAATGGCGTAGAAGGTGCCAGCACAAGAACCGATGAACAGTGAATCCCCCGCGACCGTGGGGGTGGAGAACACTCAACCCTCGGTGTTGTACTGCCAGAGCAGTTGCGGTGTGGCGGCCAAGAATGGTTCTGCCTCTTTTTTCTTTGCGGTCTGAGCGCAGTTCAGAGATACCATTGCCAGTAAAATGAGAGTGGGAATAAAAACTCGATACTTTTTCACAGTTACCTCCGCAAAAGACTTACCAAGTCCGAGTGCCCTATTTCAATTAGCTGCCCCGCATAATCCGGGATTTCGGGTGTTATGCCGAAGTGACTTCCGCATAATACGGCAATTCGGGTGTTATGCGGAACGACTTCCGCATAACACCCTTATATACGGAAGTGGCTCAACTGCTATTTCGGGTGCGCGTGAGGTGTTTAGGTTTCATGCTTGTTTGCTCATGTCGCTCATCCCGTCATTCAGGAGTTGACCGCGTGGTGGAGCGAGCGCCAAGAGTCGTGCAGTAGCTCGTCAATCCTTTTCCAATCATCTTCGGTGACGCCGCCCTGCTCGGCCTTCGTGTCGCGTATCTTCATCGCCTCGGCGCGGAGGCGCGCGTGCTCGGCGAGGTGTTCGGCGGGGATGCGGTAGATTTCGGAGGCTAGACTCGCGAGCGCGCGTTCGAGGTCGCCGGGGGCGTGACGCGCACGCTCGCGGTGAACGATCCACCATTCAAGCTCAAGGCGCGCGGCGCGCTCCACGTCGAAGTCCGTGTCGGAGACTTCGCGGATTGATTTGTAGTAGCTGACGAGGTTCGGCAGAGCCTTCTCGTAGTCGGCGCGCGCCTTTCCGTCCTTGAAGACGAAGGCGGCCTTTGCGGCCCTGTAAGCGACGGCGTTCGAGCGCACGAGCGGCATGCGGTACTGCGTGCGTAGAAGCTCGCCCAACTGCGCGAAGAGGCGTGCGCGCTCGCGGCTGTAGTAGGAACGCCACATCGCCGTCTCAAGCCGCGCCACCTCGTCGGCGTCGAAGTCGCGCAAGCTTGTACGCCTCGGCGCGTAGAGATCGTAAGCCACCCATGCGGCGAGAAGGAGGACGATGGCCGTGATGACGGTAAGCACGCGCCTGCGGCGTCGCGGTCGTCGCGCGGGTTCGGTTTGAGCGGGCGTCGTCGTTGTTGCGGTCATCATAATCTCGCATCCTCAACTTCCATCTTTACGAGTGAACATTCAACGCCGGGAGTTTCCGTAGGGGCAAGGGCTTGTCCGCGGCCCGCGTTACGGAGGAATTAACATGGATGGACAGGAGGAAGAAAAGTCAGAAGTCAGAACGCTGAACGATGAACTGAAAGACAAGTTGAGTTCAGTTCATCGTTCAGCGTTCTGACTTCTGACTTTTCTTCCTCCTGTCCATCCATGTTAATTCCTTCCTCCGTGCGAAGACGGGCAGGGACAAGCCCTGCCCCTACAGTTCCGCCGGACGTTCTAAGTTTTCTTTTCGGTCACGCGCCAACGCTCCGGGCATGCGTCGTTGAGGCATATTCTTTCCGCGTTCGGCAGGCGAGTCAACGACATTCTCGACCACGCGAGTAATTACGACGTAACTCGACGCGGCGGATTTGTACAGTACCACTCGCGGTACTGTGGTCGCGCGTCTTCTGTCCTTCATCCGCTTAGGAAAAAGTTGATGACAGCAGCGCCGCCATTTGATAGGTTCTGGCAGAAGTCGAAATCAGAAACAGAAGGAGAAGGGGGAAACATGGCTACGAAGAAGTCTGCGAAAAAGGGTGGAAGCAAGAAGTCAACGAAGAAGTCGGGCGGCTCGAAAAAGTCAGCCGCCAAGAAGGGCGGCGCGAAGAAATCCGCCGCGAAGAAGGGCGGAGCTAAAAAGGGAGCGGCGAAGGGCGGCGCAAAGAAGGGCGCGGCCAAGCGCGGAGGCGCAAAGAAAGGCGGCGCGAAGAAGGGCGCGGCGAAGAAGGGCGGCAGTAAAAAAGGCGGCGCGAAGAAAGGCAGGGGCGCGAAGAAGGGCGGAGCTAAGAAGTCCGGCGGTAAGAAGCCTCGCGTTCAAAGCACGGCTAGGAAGATTTTCGAGCAGGCTAAGGATGTCGCCGCAGACGTTTTGTCCGGCGCGGGCGTAGGCGCGCTCGTCGGCGCGGTCAAGGGCGGGGCCGAACGGCTCGAAGACGCTGCCGGCATCGCTGAAATCGAGAAGAAGTCGTCCGGCAAGTAAACAAGGCAAAAGTAAAAAGGCAAAAGGCAAAAGAGGGGAACGACAGAGACCGCAGCCTTCGTCTTCGGAGCGATGACGAAAGCGACGCCGTCAACCGTCACTTCTTCTTTTGCCTTTTGCCTTTTTACTTTTGACTTGTTCAGTCCTTCCGCCGCTTGAAGAATATCGCGGTCGGCGTGCCGCCCGGCTGGCCCGGACGGATTTCGAGCGGGCCTTCGCCCACCATGTCCCACCCGTCCTCGCCGAGCCTCGCGACGGCCCTCGAAAAAGCATTGCCTGTCGGCCCCGTCTCGATTGTCGCAACGTCCACGTTGCCGTTGCTCTTGAAGTAGGCGATCCAGTATATGCCGCCGCGTGACGTTGCCGCGAACTGCGCCTTAGTCACGGCGCAATACTCCCACTGCAAACGCGACTCGTCGTCGCCCGCGCGCGCCTCAGCCGTCCGCGGCGAGACCAGCCCGCCGTAAATCAGTTGGCCCGCAAGCCCTGCAACGAGCGCTATGACGATTGTCAG
>DASQLL010000128.1:0-9641 GCA_035630035.1 Pyrinomonadaceae bacterium
CGGTGCGTGATGTCGTGAATGTTCGCCGAGAGCAACTCCCCGTCTTCGTAGCCGACGATTTCGCAAAGCGAGCGGTTGACCTGAAGCCAGCGACCGTCCAGAGAGACGACGCCCATGCCGATGGTCGCGTAGTCGAACGCCGAGCGGAAACGCTCTTCCGACTCGCGCAGAGCCTCCATGTGCTGCTGCACTTCGAGCGCGTGCTGGCGCGCAATGTCGGCCTGCTTCGTAGAGGATTCGACGTTCTTGAGGTACGTGCAGTATGTGAAGTAGACGATGACGATGACGGGCGCGGCGGCGATGAATGCGTAGACTCCGAATATCTGTACGAGCTTGGCGACGACGGCTGCGGCGGACGCGCCCGCGAAGTATGTGATCGAAGTCCAGAGGAAGTTCTGCCGCCACATCTGCCAGACAGGCTTCCCTGCCTTGAGCGCTACGCCGATAGCGACGAGGCCGGAGTTTGAGATGTACTGCACGAGCGCCATCACGCAGACCGCGATGATGTAGCGCGAAGGCTCGCCCGATTCCACAAGCATCTCTATGTCGCCGATGGCGAGCCTGAGCGTCCAGACCGTAAGAAAAGTCGAGCAGATGTAAACCGCCGCGTTGAAGGTGACGGTCAGCTTGCTTTTAGTGATGCGCCACGACGAGCAGATTGCGTCCGCTCCCGCCAGCAGTATGGCCGCCTCGCCGCCTGACAGAAGCAGCGCGACCAGAATGAACGTGTCGGAGACGGAGATTTGCCCCGTGACGCGCGGGATTTGCACGACGACGCGCGAGCCGAAGCTGAGCGTCAGCACACTTATCAACGCGAAGCGCAGCCCCAGCTCGGAGACTTGGAGTCCGTTGATTGTGTACGCGCAGGCGACGAGGCCGAGGCCGATGATGAGCCACATGTAAGGCTTCGCGTAGCGCTGTTTCGTGACGTTGACCATCAGTTCGAGTCTTTGCCGGACGTTCGAGGGTGGTTGACCGTGCGCCCGCGCCATGAAGAACCGGCGGGCCGCTCCTTCGATTGGCAAGCGTTGTGCCGACATATACCACGAAGGGATGCAGGACTTTTCCCTGTAAAAGGCGACCTGCCACCGCCGAAGGCGCGGGCCGGCGTGAGAGGCTTTCGCTCAAAGTGAAGGCGGGGCTTTCAACCTGACGCAAAACCACTCACGCGCGGGCAGATGTGAAGTCTGCCGCACTGTGAGTGGTTTGCTTCGGGGCGGTTCGGGGTCTAGGCTTTGGTAATCTTTCGTCTACTTCTTCTTGCCGCCCGTGGTTGTCGTGCCGCCGGAGGTAGTGTCTAACACGACGCCCATGGTGGACGTATTGTCGCCGCTCAGCAAAGCATTGCTGGACTGCGCGGCGAGGTCGGCCATCATAACGCCGTCGCTTAGTAGAACACCGTCGCCCAGCAGAACGCCGTCGCTCAGCAGAACGCCGTCGCTCAGCAGGACGCCGTCGCTTAGCAGAACGCCGCAGCTCATGAAGATCGAGCCGTCGGCCATCAGAACGCCGTTGCTCGTAAGGATGTTGTCGGCCATCAGAACGCCGTCGCTCATCAGAGCGCGGTCGCTTAGTAGAACACCGTTGCTTTCAACCGTGCCGTCGCTCAGCAGAACGCCGAGGCCGTAAACCGCTTGATACTTCGTGATCAGGTTGAGGCCCGTGGCGTATGTCTGATCCATGATAAGCCCCTGACCCCACGTGAAAGTGTAGGTGGCGATGGTCGTTTGGGGCGTGGGTGCGCTGCTCGTAAGGAGCGGCGAGCCGACCGGCGTCGAGGAGCTAAGGTCTGTGCGGACAAGTTTCGCGAGGCGCATCGCGCCTTCGAGATTCAACTGTCCCGCGCCCTGCTCGAATGCGTTGAAGCCGGGAAGCTGCTGCGCCGAGTACATCAATAGAGCCTTGACCATGTTCGGCGTCAAGGAAGGTTTGGCCTGCAAGAGCAACGCGGACGCTCCGGCGACGACGGGCGTCGCCATCGAGGTGCCGCTCAGGAACATCTGTTCGCGCGACGCCGAGCCGGAGACGTTCGCGTCGAGCGCGGGGTTCTGCGTCACGAGCAGGTTGGCCGGCGACTGCGCGCCGATGATCCTGTTACCGGGCGCGACGAGGTCGGGCTTAACGAGGTTGTCGAAGTGCTTAAACCCGAGTCCGTCCGTCCAGAAACCGCGTGTCGGGCCGCGCGAGCTGTAGGTGGTCACGACGTCGTCGTTTCGGTAGTCGGTGCCGAAGCTGTTCGACGCGCCGACCGTGATGACCGAGGGGTCAATGCCGGGCGAATGAATCTGACCGTAAACCTTGTTGCCGCTTGAGTCTCTGCCTTCGTTGCCCGCGGCTGCCACGACGACTATTCCTGAGTCCACGAGGCTGCGAACGGCGAGACAGAGCGGATCAACTTTGTACGAGTCAACGGCAGCCGTACCGAGGCTCATGTTGACGACGCGTATGTTGTAGGTCGTGCGGTTGGTTTTCACCCAATCGAGCGCGGTCAGCAGCGACGAGATCGTCCCAGTGCCCTGCGAATTCAGCACGCGCAGGTTGACGATCTTCGCGCCGGGCGCGACGCCGGCGTAAGCGCCCTGAGAGACCTGTCCGTTGCCCGCCGCAAGCGAGGCGACGTGCGAACCGTGGCCGTAAGGGTCGTCGGTGCGGCTCTCGCCGGTGAAGTCCATGCTCTTGACTACGCGCGTTGAACCCCCTCCGTCCTTGAAGTTAACATGGCTCGCGTCTACGCCGGAGTCGAGGACGGCGATGCCGATGCCGCTGCCGTCGTAAGGCGTTGAGCCACCCGTCGCGCTCGCGGCGTCAGCGCCGGTTGTGAGCGAGAGGTGGCCGAGCTTCTTCACGGAGCGGTCGAGGGCGATGTAGTCAACGTCGCTGCGCTTGGCGAGGTTCGAGACCGCAGCCGGGGGCAGGTTCACCATCTTGAGGTTGAAGTTGGTGTACGAGCGGTTGATGATGCCGCCGTCGTTGGTGACTGCGGTGGTGAGAGTTTTGCTCCACGACCCGGTAGAACGGATGATGACGTTGAGTTTGGACGAGCCAGACAGCTTCTGCTTGAGGTCGTTAGATATTTTGACCTTGCTCGTCAAAGATATCTGCGCCTGAGCTACAGTCCCGCCCGCGCCCGATAAAGTCGAGGCGACAAGCGCAAGCGAGAGCAGTAAGGCGAAGGTCTTTGTTGGGGTTCGGCTTTTCATAACTTTTTTCGTGGGGCTAATAGTTATTAGCGTCTACCAACTCATTCGTCAGCCTAAGCTGACTATTACTCCGCCCCACGAATTGCACGTGCCGTTCCACAGGTGTTTAGCCCAAAAAGCCCGGAATTTTGAAGTTTTTTCGGCTTTGACCGGCGGGCGCGAGTCAGATTGATTGCCCGCTCTTCTAATATGACCGATGCGTTTGAGTCAAAACGATAGCGACGTGCGTCAGCCGCGACGACGGCCTTCACAGTCGCTTTCGTCCATCCTCATGCCTCGCTCGGACTGTGCGCTTTGAAGAATGGGCTTGAACTTGAACTGTTGAAAGGGTATAAGCCATCTCGATTTCCGCGCGGCGATTGATGCCTCGCGGCGAAACGAAAAGACCCGCCAGAGACTTCCGGCGTGCCGTTGGAAGAAGGACGGCGGGAGGGGAGACGCTGAATGTTGCGGCAAATACGGATTTACTTATGGGCAGGACTGATTACCTTTGCGGTCGGCGCGGGGCTGCTGGCCCTCGCTTACTTCCTCGGCCAACGGGCGGAGGGGGCGGCGCGCACGCTCCACAACCTCCTCTCGCTCGCGGCGCTGCTGCTCGTGGTGGTCGGCGGCTTCCTTTCCATCTGCACAGGGGCGGTGGTGCTGGTGGGCACGCTGGCCGCGCCCCGCGTCCCGCGTAGCCAGAAGAGCTGACGCCGCGGGAGCGTTCGACGCGGCTCAGCACTCTTCAAGCCTCGCCCGCCTCTTCGACGAAGCGCGCGCGGAAATCCTTCGACCCCCGCCGCAGCCCCAGCCAGTCCTCGAAAATCTCCGGCTGGTTGAGCCAGACCGTGAACCACTGGGCCATCTCTTCCTTCTCCGCGCGCTTGCGTTCGGCCACCTTCGCGTTGCGCGCTATCATCTGCGCGCGCTGCTTGCCCTTGAGCGCGGCGTCGCGCACGAGCCGCAGGCCCTCGCGGTCGCCCTTGCGCTCGAACTGCTTGCGAAGATTGTCGAGCCGCTTGATCGAGCTTGCGGCCTCGTCGAAGGTCGAGAACTTGAGGACGTTGCGGAACATCGCCTCGTAAGGGTCTTGCGTCCGCCAGCGCGCATCGAGTTCGAGAACTTCCGCGTGACGAAGCTCCGCGCCCTCGTCCGCGAGCAGACGCGCGACGACAGCCGGACTCTCTACCGCTCCCTCTCCGAAACGCTCGCGCACGACCTCCGCGACCGCATCCAACTCCCTCGCGCCCACGCTCTCGCAGTCGAGGCGTTCCCACACCTCAATCATCAAATCGCGCTTCGTCCTTGATTTCCACTCCGACTGCTTTGTCACAGTGAGAGGTTACGACGCGCGCGCCGCGCTCATCAAGCGCGGCTAGTTCATGTCAGAAACGCGACCGTCAGGGAGCGTGTGGTCAAAGGATGAAGGATGAAGTCGGAAGGATGAAGCAAAAACAGCATTTCTTTCATCCTTCGCCCTTTCGCTGACACGCTCCCTGACGGTCGCGTTTCTGACACAGGCTCGCTCGCGCTCTGTTTCCCCGGCTGACGCGCGGCCCCCTTTGGGTTACAATTCCTTTCGTTAATACTCCGATGACTCACGCCGCTGCGAACATGGATGACGCGCTGGCCGCCCTCAGAAAATTCTTCGGCTTCGAGGAGTTTCGCGAGGGGCAGCGCGAGGTGATCGAGGCCGTGCTGGCGGGCCACGACACGGTCGTCGTGATGCCGACGGGCGGAGGCAAGTCGCTGTGCTTCCAACTCCCCGCGTTGATGAAAGAGGGCGTCACGGTCGTCGTCTCGCCGCTCATCGCGCTGATGAAGGATCAGGTGGACGCGCTCGCGGCGCGCAATCTTCCCGCAACCTTCATCAACAGCTCGCTCGACTTCGAGGAACAGAAAGCGCGCATCGCGGGCGTGCGGCAGGGCCGCTACAAACTGCTCTACGTCGCGCCCGAACGTTTCCGCAGCAACCATTTCGTCGAGACCTTGCAGAGCGCGGACATCTCGCTCTTCGCCGTTGACGAGGCGCACTGCATCTCGCAATGGGGGCACGATTTTCGCCCCGACTACATTCGTCTGAAATCTTTCCGCACGGCCATCGGCAATCCGCAGACAATCGCGCTCACCGCCACGGCGACGCCCTACGTCCGCTCGGACATCATCGAGCAGCTTCAACTCGAAGACCCGCGCGCCTTCGTCAGCGGCTTCGACCGACCGAACCTCTCAATCGCCGTCGTTCACACCGAAAAGGATCGCGAGAAGTACGCGCGCATACGTCAACTCGCGACCGAGTACGCGGGCCAGTCCGGCATCGTCTACACCTCGACGCGCAAGTCTGTCGAGCAGATAACGCAGCGGCTCAAGGACGCGCGGCTCTCGGTCGTCGGCTATCACGCGGGGATGACAGACGACGAGCGCGTGCGCGCGCAGGACGATTTCATGTCGGGGCGCGCGCAGATAATCGTCGCCACAAACGCCTTCGGCATGGGCATTGACAAGCCCGACATACGCTTCGTCGCGCACTTTCAGATGCCCGGCTCAATCGAAGCTTACTATCAGGAGATAGGGCGCGCGGGGCGCGACGGCGCGCAGTCGGTCTGCCTTCTGCTCTTCAACTACGCGGACAAGCGCACGCAGGACTACTTCATCGAAGGCTCGTACCCGCCGCCGGAGCTTATCGCGAAGGTCTACAACGCGCTCGTCGGCACGAATCAGAAGCGCATCGAGCTTTCGACGCGCGAGATAGCCGCACGCGCGGCGGTTCGCAACGAGATGGCCGTGCAGTCCGCGCTCATCACGCTTGAGAAGGCGGGCCACATCGAGCGCGGAACGGGCGCGGAGAACCGCGCGGAGGTGCGCCTGCTCGTGCCCGCGCACGTCGCGCGCGAGACCGTGGGAGCGCGGCGCAGCGAGCAGCTCAAGCAAGTTCTCTTCTGCCTTCTGAACGATCAAGCCGTGAACGACCGCGCCGACACGGAGGTGAGCGTCAGCGACCTCGCCGAAACTCTCGGCATGGAACTAGCGGGCATGCGGCGAGTTCTTTCGTCGCTCGCCGAAGGCGGCATTATTAGTTACCGTCCCGCAAGGCGCACGCGCGGCGTCGTGATGCTCGACGAGCAGCCCGCGACGCGCCTGCGTATACGTCCCGAAGAAGTCGCGCGCCGCGCCGCGCTCGAACAGCGCAAGCTGCGCGAGATGATCTCTTTCTGCTACACAGAGCATTGTTACCGCACCTTCATACTCGACTACTTCGGCGACCGCTCGCACACGCAAACCTGCGGCAAGTGCGGCAACTGTCTGCTCCGCTCGCGGAGCGCGCGCGAACATGGCGAAGCTTCCTCTACTCCGCCGCTCGCGCCCGCGAACCAGCTCGACAAGTTCGTGATGAAGCACGTCCCCGTAGCGCTCGATCTCGAAGAAGAGCTTGCGGGGCAGACGCGCATGCGTCGAAAGCGCGATAAGGCCGAAAGCTACGGCGGCGCGGGCGCGTCGGACGATGGCGAAGGCACAATCGCCGTCACGGAACTGCGCGAGTTGACCGCGGACGAGTCGCTGACGGTGCGAAAGATTCTCGCGTGCGCGACGCGCATGGGCGGGCGTTTCGGCAAGGGCATGCTCGCCTCCGTCCTTCGAGGCTCGCGCTCCGCGAAGCTCGCGCAGACCGGACTCGACCAGCTCTCGACCTACGGCATCCTCGCGGGACTGACGCAGGACGAGATTCTGCTTTACGTTGACGCGCTCGTCGCCGCGGGCTGCATGCACGTCACGGGCGGCGCGTACCCGACCATCGCCATCACGCAGCTCGGCGGCGAAGTGATGCGCGAGCGCGCCACAGTCCTGCTCGCGCTCCCCCCGCTCATCTACGGCTCAAGCCCTACCGCGACTTCTTCGTCAACGCGCGTAGCGTCTTCTTCAAGTCTCGCCCCGCGCGCACCGAAGCCCAGCACCGTTGACGAGACTTACGCGCTCTACGAGCAGGGACTGACCATCGAAGAGATTTGCGCGCAGCGCGGACTCACGGAGATGACAGTCGAGAAGCATCTGGCCGACTGCATCCTTGAGGGCCGCCCCTTCGACATCTCGCAACACGTAGGCGAAGCCGATCTCGCGCTCATCGAAGCGGCGGTCGCCGAGTTCGGCACCGAACGACTCAGACCTTTGCGCGACGCACTGCCGGGCCACATCAACTACCGAATGATCCGCTTCGTCGTCGCAGACATGCAGCGCGCCGCCGGCCTCGGCCCTACTCTGAGTGATTCCTGAATGGCTGAGTGTATACTGAAGGAGAGCGGGTCTTGAATATCACCGGCTTCATCTGGCTCAGAGACATTGTTCAAAAACTTCTGCGGAAACACGCCGTTGAGCAGGGAGAAGTCGTTGAAGTCTTCGGGAATCGTCCGCGCTTTCGCTTCATTGAAAAAGGACACCGTTCCGGCGAGAATGTGTATGCCGCTTTGGGACGAACGGATGCCGGACGTTACTTGATCGTTTTCTTCGTTCACAAGAAAGATAGCCGGGCGCTAATTTTGTCCGCGCGCGATATGACTGATGCCGAACGGAGGCGATATGGGAAGAAATAAAAGCTCTCTCTCGAAAGCGCAGTCGTACAAAGAGATGGGAGAGTTCTGGGATAGCCATGACCTTGCGGACTACTGGGAGCAGACCGAGCCTGCTGACTTCAACGTCGAGGGGCTATCGGAGGCAACATATTTTCCCGTAGAAACGACTCTTTCAGTTCGGCTTGTCTCGATAGCAAAGCAGCGCGGGGTTTCTCCGGAAACACTACTCAATCTATGGGTGCAGGAAAAAGTCAGAGAGGAATCTACCGTCAAATAAGATGAGCCACGATCCAAACACAGAGCCGACGAAGCCCGGACAGCAGCCCGAAGTGCCGCCGACGCAACCGAACGACCCGGCGCGGCCCGAACCGATTCCGCTCCCGCCCGACGCGGAGCCACAGCCTCCCGCGCCCGTCCGCGAACCCGTGCCGACGCCTGCGCCCGCCGGAGACCCGCCCGCGACGGAGCCGACTCGATTGGCATGAGGGATTGCGGATTGCGGATTGCGGATTAAGAAGCAGACGGGGAGACGGAGGGACGGGGAGATGGGGAGATGTTTGACAGCGCAGCTTCTTTCTCCCCTTCTCCCCGTCCCCGCTTCTCCCCGTCGTGAAAGTCCGCAATCCGAAATCCGCATTCCGCAATCGAGCCTTTCACCCGCCGCCAAGCTTCTTCTATAATCACCGTGAGCATGTCCGATTAAGAAGCGAAGCCGATGGAGACGATTAACGAAAGCAGGTGGCCGCGCGATACGGGGGGCGAGTCCGCACCCGCGCACGTCGTGCGGCAGGCGTTGACTTCGCGCCTCGAAGAGATCGCGCGCCTCTTCCGCGAAAATCCTTTCGTGCCGCACCCATACTTCCGCGGCGGTCACGCGCAGACCATCGCCGCCTCGCTCCGCTTACCGCGCCGCCGCGAGCTTCGCGACGAGCGGCGACACTACGAGCAGCGCATCGTGGAGACGGAGCCGGGCGCGCGCCTCCTGCTCGAATGTCGCTGGCAGGCGAAGAGGCAGGGCGTGCCCACGCTCCTTCTCATACACGGACTCGAAGGGTCGAGCGATTCGCTCTACATGCGCGGCACCGCGCGCAAGGCATACGCGGCGGGCATGAACGTCGCATGCATGAACATGCGAAACTGCGGCGGCACGGACGACCTGAACCAGTCGCTCTATAACAGCGGCATGACGGGCGACATACACAGCGTCATCGCGGACGAGCTTGCGGGGCGCGAGGGCTTGGAGGAAATCTTCGTCGCGGGATTCTCGATGAGCGGCAACATGGTTCTAAGGCTCGCGGGCGACTACGGCTCGGACGCGCCGCGCGCGCTCGCGGGCGTCGTCGCGGTCTCGCCCTCGATTGACCTTGACGACTGCGCCCGCGCCATCGAGATGCGCGAGAACATCATCTATCGCTGGAGCTTCATGCGGGCCTTGCGCCGCCGCGTCCGCAACAAAGGGCGACTCCACCCGTCGCTCTACGACACGCGGGGCTTAGTCCGCGTGCGGACGATACGGCAGTTCGACGAGCGCTTCACAGCGCCGCACGGCGGCTACCGCGACGCCGACGACTACTACGAGCGCGCAAGCTCCTTCCGCGTCATAGGTCGCATAAGCCTTCCGACGCTCATCCTTCACGCGGACGACGACCCGCTCATCCCCTCCGGCCCGTTCCGCGACCCCTCCATCGCGAACAACCCTAACGTGCTGCTCATCCTGACGCCGGGCGGCGGGCACGTCGGCTTCATCGGCGACGCGCGCGAGGGCGAGGATCGCCGTTGGGCCGAGAACCGCGTCGTCGAGTTCTGCCGCGCGCTCGCGGGCGGAAGGCAAAAGTAAACAGGCGGAAGGCAAAAGAAAGAAGAGCATGAACGACGAAGGAACAGGCGCACTCATCTT
>DASQLL010000129.1:0-9227 GCA_035630035.1 Pyrinomonadaceae bacterium
CTACTCGCCCGACGCTCGCGGACGACTTGAAGCATGCGCGCGAATACTTCGTCAATCGAAAGCTCCGTTGTGTCTATGACGACGGCATCGTCGGCGATCTTGAGGGGCGAGTCGTCGCGCGTCGAGTCGCGGCGGTCGCGCTCGTTGATGTCGGCCAGCGTCTCCTCGAAGCTCGGCTCGCGGGCTTTCAGGAGTTCTTCGTCGAAGCGTCGGCGCGCGCGCTCTTCGGGACGGGCGGTGACGAAGAACTTCACGTCCGCGTCGGGGAAGACTACCGTGCCGATGTCGCGCCCGTCGAGGACTACGCCGACGCCGCCCGCGCCCATCTCGCGCTGACGACGGACAAGCTCGCGCCGCACGGCTGGAATCGTCGAGACGACGGAAGCGACGCGCCCAACCTCCTCGCCGCGAATCTCTCGCGACACGTCGCGCCCGTCGAGAAAGACGCGCAACGAGTCCGGGTCGCCTTCGAGCCGTATGGAAGCGCGGCGCGCAACGTCGGCCACGCGGTCGGCGTCCGACGTGTCAACGCCCGCCGCCGCGACGGCGAGCGCGACGGCGCGATACGTCGCGCCCGTGTCAATGTAGAGCAGCCCCAGCTCGCGCGCGAGCCTTCGACCGAGCGTTGACTTGCCCGCGCCCGAAGGGCCGTCAATGGCGATGATGAGAGGCTTCGTCATTTAGACTGTAGGGGCAGGGCTTGTCCCTGCCCTCAGCTCGGAAGAATTAACATGGATGGACAGGATAAGCAGGATGAAGAAAACGCAGAAGTCAGAACGCTGAATGATGAACTGAATTCAACCTGTCTTTCAGTTCATCGTTCATCGTTCTGACTTCTGACTTTTCTTCATCCTGTCCATCCCTGTTAATTTTCTTTTGTCGGCGCACACGCCGAGCGAGCGCACGGCTATCTTTCTTTGATTACCTGTTGCAATGCGTCGAGCGCGCGCTCGATGTCCGCGCCCGAAACGTCGTAGTGCGTGACCATGCGAATCGCCGTGCCGAAGCCGGAGGCGAGGACGCCGTGGTCGCTGCGGAGTCGCGCGCAGATTTCGTCGGACGCGAGGCCGGTGTCGGCCACGTCGAAGATGACGATGTTCGTCTGCACCTTTTCCGGATCAATCCGCACGCCGGGAAGCTGCGCTACGCCTTCGGCCAAACGGCGCGCGTTGGCGTGGTCGTCCGCGAGGCGCGGCGGCGTCTCTTCGAGCGCGACGAGTCCGGCGGCTGCAAGCACGCCCGCCTGACGCATCCCACCGCCGAGGAGTTTGCGCCAGCGGCGCGCTTCTTCGATGAAGGAGCGCGTGCCGAGCAAGACGGAGCCGACGGGAGCGCCCAAGCCTTTCGACAGGCAGAACATCACGGAGTCGGCGGGGCGCGCGAGCGCGGCGACCGTCTCGCCCGTAGCGACGGCGGCGTTGAAGATGCGCGCGCCGTCGAGATGGACGGGGAGACCGAGCGCGTGCGCGCCGTCGCAAATTTCTTCGGCGCGTTCGCGCGTCATGCAAGCTCCGCCCGCGAGGTTGTGCGAGTTCTCGATTGCGACGAGGCCCGTGGGGGCGACGTAGTAAGGCGAGCCGGCGGCGTGAATCGCCGACCTTATCTCCTCCCACTTCAGAATGCCCGTGCCGTCAACGCTTCTGACCGGGCGCGCGAGCGTGCCGGAGATGGCGGACATCGCTGCCATCTCGTAGTTGTAGATGTGTCCGCGCTCCTCTATGACGACTTCGTTGCCGGGGCGCGTGTGGAGCTTGACGGCTATCTGGTTGCCCATCGAGCCTGTCGGGACGAAGAGCGCGGCCTCTTTGTCGAAGATTTCCGCGGCGCGCTCTTGCAGGCGGTTGACCGTCGGGTCTTCGCCGTAAACGTCGTCGCCCACCTCGGCCTCGGCCATCGCGCGCCGCATCGAGGGCGTCGGCTTCGTAACGGTGTCGCTGCGTAGGTCAATCATCGAAGTGCAAAGGTGAGGTAGCTAAGCGGCCTCGATTTTAGCGTAGTCTCCGCCTGAGACTAGAGGAGCTGAGCTGGGGTCCCGGTTATAGACGTAAACCCAGCATTCAACCTTTCGACCGTCGTCGAGTGTCGCCGTAGTCCGCTTTCTGACAAATAAACTATTCTTCACGTCGTCAGGCTTAAAGTCCTCGTAAGAATCTAAAGCCCGCAAGACCCTTTTGCCATCGGGAAGAGCGAAGAGATGCCCTCGAACCTTCGTCCTCGAAGAGGCATCCAGAATTACACCCGGATAATTCCCCAGGTCGTAGAGCCGCCCTCGCACACATCCCGACCCGACGCGACGCAGTTGCCGGACTATGCCCGCTATTTCGTCCGGCGCGTATTCCGGCAAAAGTGTTCCGTAGATGAATATGTATTCTTTCATCGCCGCCCCTCCAACAGATTATTGAGTCTTTCGTAACCGCTTTCCTTAATGTATCGGCGGATGACACCCTGCCGCTGGAGACAGTCCAGATAATAGCCGAAGAGGTCTTCAATCTCCGCAGGTTTTAGCTGTTTCGTGTATTCAAGATAAGCGACGAACTCAAAGAAGTTAAGATAGTCCGTGAAGTCTGCTTCAGCCTTGAACACCAACTCGTTAACTTGCTCCGCATCGGTTTCGCAGTCGAGTTTGTCGCGCACCCTTTTCAACTGATCGCGCTCGTAGAACTTCTCGTAGAGGCTTGCAGCCCAGCGCGCCCGCTCAAGTCGGGAGTTACGTCCATAAACAATCAGAGCAGAGAACGCCGCGATGACAGCCGCGAAATTGTATATAACCTGAGAAAGAGTAGCCCAATCTGTAAGGTTCATTTCAATGCCTTTCGGGATGAAGCTGCCTGTTTCGCTCCATTCCCTAATCCCACTTTTAAACAAATGCGGCAAAGACTTCGTTCGAGAGCAGCGCGCCCGCAGGCGTCAGGCGCAGAACGTCGCCGTCGAGCGTGATGAGTCCGGCCTCATTGAAGCGCGCGAGGTCGTCGGCGTAATCGGTCAGCACGTCGCGACGGAAGTGCGCGCGATGCTCGGCGAGGTTGACGCCGCGCGTAAGCAGCCGCAGTCCGAGGAAGAGCGCTTCGGCGCTTTGGTCGCTCGCGTCGAGAGCGTCGCGCGTAGAGACGGCGTTTCCCTTCTCTTCGATAAGCCCGACGTAGGCGCGCGTGTCGCGCTCGTTCGACCAGCGCTGGGCCGCGCCGTCGAAGGAGTGCGCGGAGCAGCCGAAGCCGAAGTAGGGCACGCCCGTCCAGTATTTCATGTTGTGGCGCGACTCGCGGCCCGGCAGACAGAAGTTGGAGATTTCGTATTGCTCGTAGCCCGCGCTTTGCGTGCGCTCGGTCATCAAGCGATACATTTCGGCGGCGATGTCCGCGTCGGGCGAGTTGTAGCGGCCCTGTTTTATCTGTTCGGCGAGCGGCGTGCCTTCGTGGACTTCGAGAAGGTAGAGCGAGAGATGTTCGGGGCGGAGCGCGAGAGCTTCATTGAGATTTAGCTCCCACGCTTCGAGCGTCTGTTCGGGAAGGCCCGCGATAAGGTCGAAGCTGATGTTGTCGAAGCCCGCTTCGCGCAACATCGAGAGCGTGCGGCGCGTGTCGTCGGCTGTGTGCGTGCGACCGAGGCGGCGAAGCTCCGCGTCGTCGAAGGTCTGCGCGCCGAAGCTCGCGCGGTTTATCCCTGCGGCGCGGAAGGCGCGTAAGCCTTCGGGCGTGACCGTGCCGGGGTTCATCTCCATCGTCACCTCCGCGCCGGTCGCAACTTGAAAGCGTCGGCGAACGGAGTCGAGGATGCGTGCGGCCTGCGCGCGGGTGAGAAGGCTCGGCGTTCCGCCGCCGAAGTAGATGGTGTCAACCTCGGCTCGTTCTCGGATTATGTCGAACGCTTCGATCTCGCGCGTGAGCGCGACGACGTAGCTTTCGGCCAACGCGCCCTCGTAGGCTCCCGTCGCGAAGTCGCAGTAGGAGCAGCGCGCGCGGCAGAAGGGAATATGTATGTAGACTCCGGCTCGGCTCATCGCAATTTTTGTTCGAGTATATCACGCCCCGCCGCTTCGTCTTCACACGACGAAAGCGGCGTCGGACATCCATCCAACGCCGCTCCGCTTAGGCGAGAAGCTCGCCTGCTTCGTCTCTACTTTTTCGTCGCTTCGAGGCGGCGCATGCTTCCCTCGCCGCTTATCTTGCGCTGCTCGATGCGCGCGACGCGCTCGACTTCGGCGAAGGCGCGCATCAGATTGCCGCCGAGGATTTTCAGAACGTCCCCGTCGCTGTAGCCGCGACGCAAAAGCTCGTACGTGATGTTCTGCAACTCTGTCACATCCTTTATGCCTTCGGGCAGGTTGGGGATGCCGTCGAAGTCCGAGCCGATGCCGACGTGGCCGACGCCCGCGACCTTCACGACATGGTCAATGTGGTCAACGATCATCGCAAGCGTCGTGTTCGGGATGGGGTTCGCGTCGTTGAGCTTCTTCCGCTCCTCTTCGAGGCGAACCGGGTCGTTCTTGAACTGCTCCGCGAGCGCGTCGCGCTGCGCTTTAAGACGCTCGTCGCGCGCGAGCGCAGCCGTGCGAACCTTCTCGTCGAGGAAGACCGGGTAGAAGTTGATCATCACGACGCCGCCGTTTTGCGCGATGCGTTTTAGAAGGTCGTCCGGTATGTTGCGCTTGTGGTTCGAGAAGACGCGCGCCGAAGAGTGCGAGGCGATGACGGGCGCTTTCGTCGTGTCCAGAACGTCCGACAACGTCTTGTCCGAGACGTGCGAGATGTCTACGAACATGCCGAGGCGGTTCATCTCGCCGACGACCTCTTTGCCGAAGTCGGACAGGCCGTTGTGGCGCGCGGTGTCGCAGCAAGCGTCGGCCCACTCGTTCGTGTTGTTGTGCGTCAGGGTCATGTAGCGCACGCCCAGACGGTAGAACTCGCGAAGGAGCGATAGCGAGTTCTCGATGGCGTGGCCGCCCTCGACGCCCATCAGCGCGCCGATCTTCTTCGACTTCTTCGCGCGGCGTATGTCTGCGGTCGAGGTCGCGAGCATGAGGTCTTGCGGGTACTTCTCGACCGCACGATAGACGGCGTCAATCAGATCAATCGCGCGGCGGGCCGAGCCGCCCTCGGTGACGTAATTCTTCGCGACGAAGTCCGCCGAGGCGTACTTGCGGTCAACGTAGATGGAGAAGAACTCGCCGGTCATGCCGGACTGCTTCAGGCGCGCGAGGTCTGTGTGGTACTTGCCCGCCGAGGGCGTCGCAAGATCGTAGCTCTCGTCAACCATTATCTCCGTGATGTCGTTGTGGCCGTCAATGATGATGGCCTTGCGGTGGAGGGCCTGTGCGCGCTTCCAGAGTCGCTCGTCGCGAGTCGGGGGCGCGCTCGTCTGAGCGGCGGGAGTCTGCGCGCGGGTTGCGCGACTGCTTCCTGACCAAGAAAAGGCGGGAGCTATGAGCGCGAAGAGCAGCAGAGCCGACGCAAAAGCGCGAAGCGAAGTTTTCTTATGTCTCATTTTGTTCGGAGCTATACCTCAGAGTTGCGTAGCATGTGCGCGGCTACTCTACAGAAGAGACGGCGCGCGAGACAAGGCCGCGCACATGCGTGTGAAAAAACTATCCACGAAACCACGCGAAGCCAAACGAAACGTTTGCACTAGGTTCGTGCCGTTTCGTGTGGCTTCGCGTGGTTTCGTGGACGGCTCTGCTTGCCGGCTTTATTGTTTCAGACGACCGTGGTCGCGCCCTGCATGCGCGCGAGGTACTCGGCCATCGCGCGGCGTCCGGCCTCGACGAGCGCGTCGAGCCGCGCCTCATCCATGTCGAACTCGGTCGTGCCGTAGCCCTTCGCGGGGAGGCGGCAAATTTCGTGCTCGTGGCGCTGGATCATGATGTTGTCCTGCGCCTGCGTCAAAGTGTCAACGATGCGCGAGACGCGCGACACGGTGCGAAGGCTGTGCTTGCGTTCGCTGAGCTTGGCTGGCTGACCCGGCACATCTATGTTCTCGTCTATCATGAAGCCGATGTTGCCTGCGTGGCCCGCGACAGCCTCGCCCATCACATCGCGGACGAAATCATCCGCGCCCGGCTCGACGGCGATCAGCTTGATCGGAAAGTTCGAGAGCGCGCCGCCGTCAACCATGATGTGGCCCGTGATGTCCCTGCCGAGGTACTTGCCCCACTTCTCTTCCCAGACGACCTCGCGCCAGACGAAGGGGATGCTCATGGACATACGAACGGCCATCGCGAGCGGACAGTCGGGCGCGGTGCGCGAGTTTAAGACGAGCATCTCCGCGCCGGTCGTGTCGGAGACGACGAGCGAGAGGTCGTACTTTGCGTCCTTAGCGAACTCGCCGAGCGTTATGTTCTTATCTATCCCCTTCGCCTCAAGCTTCTCGTGCAGCCACTTCGTGAACGCGCCGCCGGCGAAGAGGCCGCCGCACTCGACGAACGAGAAGAGCTGGCAGTAGTGCGGCCCGTGCAAGAGCACGTTCAGGATTTTGCGGTCGAGCCACTCCCAGTTCGGCAGGAACGGAAAGTGTACGGCGCGGAAGATCGAGAACGTGACGCTCTTGTCCAACTGCTCCTGCGTGAAGTCGCCGGGCACGGGGCGATCCATGAAGGAGGAGAAGCGCGGCTTGCCGTCAAGCTTTTCGTTCGTCGCGTCTTTCATCTCCTGCGGTGTGTAGCCCGCGGCGAGGAACGCCGCCGTGATCGCGCCTGCTGAAGTCCCGACGAGGCGGCGGGGCTTCAGGCCCGCCTCGAAAAACTTTTCGAGCGCGCCGACGAAGGCGGAGCCTTTCGCGCCCCCGCCCTCGAAAACCATGTCGTAAAACTCGAAGCTCATGAGGGTTCTCCTTTGCTGTTGGTAATCGGTTATTGAAAGCGTAGGTGGTCGCAGGTTGAAAGCGGAAGTCCCGAAGGTGCTTTCCGGCCTTCGGTTCAAGTGATGATGCCGACGCCGGGCGCAAGTGATCGTCGGCAGGAGTAGAACAGGGCAGGGACATTATTCCCGCCGCCGCGAGATGTCAACAAAAATTGTGGCGGAGTCTTAATTCGCTCTTGAGCTTATAGCGATTTGCATTTGGGTGCGACCGTTTAGAGGCGGGTGGTTGGTTTCACTCAATTGCAAATCGCTATAAGCCAAGAGAAGGCTCACCGCAGAGGCGCAGAGGGCGCGGAGGGGGCGCAGAGGATTTGCTTTTCTCTGCGAGTCCTCTGCGAACTCTGCGCCTCTGCGGTGAGTTGCCTGTTCGCTACACTCAAGAACGAATAGATTATGAAGTCCGTAAGGGAGGCGTCCGAAGCTCTACTCTTCGCGCAGTAGCTCGAAGGCGAGGGCGATGCCGTCCTGCAAGGCCTTGCGCGTTTTGACGGCTTCGAGGTCAATGCCGAGGCCGACGAGGCTGCGCGCGACGCCCGCGCGTATGCCCGTGAGGATGACGCGCGTGCCCAGAAGGCGCGCGGCCTGCGCCGCCTGTATGAGCGTGTTGGCGACGTGCGTGTCAACGACCTCGACGCCCGTGATGTCAATGATCGCGACGGGCGCGTGGGTCTTTGCAAGTCCGCCGAGCAGCGTCTCGATGACGCGACGCGCGCGCTTCGAGTCAACCGCGCCGACGAGCGGCATGACGACGATCTCGCGTGTGAGCGGGATGAGCGGCGTGGAAAGCTCCGCGAGCTGCGCGTCCTGCATGCGTATGATCTCTTCGCGCAGGGCCGCGCGCTCGTCCTCCGCGCGCTGGCGTTCGACGACCTGCCCCATCTGGCTGCCGACGTGCCCGACCATCGCGAGCAGAGCCTCGTCCGGGCGTCGCACCTCGCGGCTGAAAAATTCCATCACCGCGACCGTCTCGCCCTGAATCACGATGGGGAAGGCGAACCCGCCGTGCAGGTCGCCACTTTCGGCTGCCGACGCGCGCGGGAAGTTATCGTCCGCAACAACGTCCTCGATCCAAGCAGGCTCGCCCGCGGCCCACACGCGACCGGGAAGCCCCTCGCCGCGCGCGAACACGCGCTGGCTCGATAGACGCTCGAACTCTTCGACGTTCACATCCGCCGCGTGCCAAGCCTCTACGAAGCGCAAGACCTGCGCCGCGCGGTCGAGCGTCCAGAGCAATCCCACCTCCCAGCCGAGCGCCTCGCACACCGCCTGTAGAATCCTCGGCACGGCCTCGCGAAAGTCGCGCGACTCGGCAAGCACGCGCGTCACCTCGTACTGCGCCCCCAGACGACGACGCGCGCGCACGCGCTCCGTAACGTCGCGCGCAATTCCCGTGAAGAAGCGCCTGCCGCCTAAGGAGAACTCGCCGAACGAGACTTCGAGCGGGACTTCGCGCCCGCTCTTGTGCAGGCCCGGCAGCTCCACCCCGTCCCAAGGGATGTGCCGGACGCCCGTCTCTACGTAACGCTCCATCCCCGCCTCGTGCAGGTGTCGAAGGTACTGCGGCATCAGCATCGTCATGTGCGCGCCCAGCATCTCCTCCGCCCCGTACCCGAAAATCCTCTCCGCCGCCGGGTTCACGAACATGATGCGGCTCGCCGCGTCAATCGTGATGATGGCGTCCGCCACCGTCTCCACCACGATGCGGCTGCGCGCCTCCGACTCGCGCAACTCTTCGAGTTCTTTTTCGCTGAGAGCCACTTAAAAGCTTCCCTCTTCCCGTGCGGTCTTACTGCGCCGTCATTTGTATCGCAACGCGCCGCGTTCGACAAACTACGAGCATCCAACAAAACCGACGACGCTGGGTAGTTTTGTAGGGGCAGAGGCTCACTCCCTGCCCGTCGCGCCCTGACGCGCGAGTTGAAGTTCAGTAAAGCAGCGGGCCGCGGACAAGCCCTGCCCCTACAATCTTGTCAGCGTTCTATGTTTCGAGCGCGATAACTCTCCCGTCACGCACGACGCATCAACAGCACCATTCTCTTGAAAAAGTTAACGTGAGGCCAACGAGTTGTGAGGCGTTCGTCAGTAAGAATTTACGCTTTATAGCGATTTCCAATCACGATCTAATAATCTCCCCACGCCTCCGCTACGCCTCCCCGCGCCACTGAGCAAGTACTGTGCGTGCCCTTTCAGCATCCGGCGATTCAAGCTGCGCTAAAATCTCAAGCGCCGCTTCGGCGTGTGCAATAGCCTTTGTGCGGTCGCCAAGCTTGTCGAGCGCCAAAGCGGTGTTGTAAAGCGCTTTCCCCTCGCCGCGCTGGTCGCCGATCTCGCGGGCGATAACAAGGCGTTGCTCGTAGAATTCGATGGCGCGTCGCG
>DASQLL010000130.1:0-7890 GCA_035630035.1 Pyrinomonadaceae bacterium
AGCGAGAGACCGAGATGCGCCGCACGCTCGACCGCGAGACGCGCGCACAGTTGAAAGAACGCGTTAAAGACAACTGAGGGGAGAAGGGAACTTTATGGATATTCAAACGAGCGGCGGACGCTTCACCGAGGCTGACGTGCAGGCTCTGGCCGTCGCGGTTTTCAAGGACGAGAAGGCGGACGAGGGCTTCTTGCAAGACCTCGACGCGGCATCGGCAGGATTAGTCCGCTCGGTTCTCGAATCCGAGGAGCTGAAAGGCAAGGAGGGCGAGACCGCCTACCTACACCTTTCGCCGACGGGGGGCGGCATGAAAGCCACGCGTTTGCTTCTCGTCGGCGTCGGCGAGCGCGGCGACTACAGTGCAGCGCACGTCTCGCAGTTCGCGGGCGCAGCCATCAGGGCGTTGCGCTCGAAGAGCGTCAAGACCGTCGGCCTCGTCCCTCGCCTCGAAGGCGGCGACGCGGCGCTCGTCGCATCGTCCGCGGCTGAAGGCGCGATCATCGGCCTGTTCGAGCCGGACAAGTACCGCACGATTGAAAAAGAAGAGCGAACGGTCGAGCGCCTCGTCGTCCTCGTAGATGGCGCGGACGAAGACGCGCTGCGTCGCGGTGCCGAGCGCGGGCAGGTCGTGGGCGAGTCGGTCAACTTCACGCGAGACCTTGCCAACGAGCCGGGCGCGTACATGACCCCGACCATCATGGCCGAGCGCGCGCAGGAGTTCGCCAACGAGCTTGGCCTCGAAATAGACGTGCTCGACCAAGCTCGCATGGAGCAAGAGGGCATGGGCGCGTTTCTCTCCGTCGCGCGCGGCTCGGATCAGCCGCCGAAGATGATGGTTCTCAAATACATGCCCGACGGCAAATCCTCCATCGAGGACGGCGAAGACTATCTCGCGCTCGTCGGCAAGGGCATCACGTTCGACACTGGCGGCATCTCGATCAAGCCGAGCGAGAACATGGAGCTGATGAAGTACGACATGACCGGCGGCGCGACCGTGCTGGGCGTGATGCGCGCCGTCGCCCAGCTTAAGCCGCCGATACCCGTCCTCGGCGTCGTGCCCGCGACCGAGAATATGCCTTCGGGTAAGGCCACCAAGCCGGGCGATGTCGTGCGCGCCATGACCGGCAAGACAATCGAGGTCATCAACACCGACGCCGAAGGCCGTCTGATACTCGCCGACGCCGTCGCATATGCGAAGAAGCTCGGCGCGACGCGCGTCATTGACATGGCTACGCTCACAGGCGCGGTCTCAATCGCGCTCGGCGACGTGAACACGGGCGTCCTCGGCACGGATCAGACTCTCATAAACGAGATCATCGAGTCGGGCAGGGAAGTCGGCGAGAAGTTCTGGCAGTTGCCGCTTGATAAGGAGTACTCGAAACAGATCAAGTCGGACATTGCCGACATCAAGAACGTCGGGGGCCGCAAGGCTGGGACTATCACCGCCGCCGCCTTCATCAAGGAGTTTGCCGACGGCATCTCTTGGGCGCACCTTGACATCGCCGGAACTGCATGGGGCGATGAGGCGAAGCCTTTCCGCGCCAAAGGCCCGACGGGCGTTGCCGTCCGAACGCTCCTAAACTTCATAGAGCGCGCATCGCGCCAAGCCGCGGAAGTTGATGGGAATAGCGGAAGCTCGAAGTAACCTTCCAAGACCCTTGAAGTAAGCTTACAACCGACGCCGGTGTGAACAGATGTTCACACCGGCGTCTCTCATTGTGGACAGGGGATGCATAGTCTGGGACGTAAATTTCAATTTATCGCGATTTTTTGCTTGCAGTAAATTTGGCATTCGTGTTGCAATGGGATTCTCAAGAGAGCTGGAGGGTGCGGTTTCTGTAAACAAAGTCCTCGCCCCCCTCGGTGGCCGCCTGAGGTAAGCGCCGCACCCCAGCTCACACCTCACAAATGCGTTCGTCCCGCTGCCGAAAGTTTCGCGCAAAACTGCCCTCATCAACGAGAATTTCGGGCGGGACGAATGCGTTAAAAACATGCTATAGTGCCGCCGACGGGTAACCTTCCCACCCGCAGCGGCACGCGCAAGGCACTCCCTCCGTCGCGATCCGCTTGCTACCGAAATCGTTGGAAGTTCGCCGTGGTTGATTACTACAACGTTTTAAAGATCAAGCAGACGGCGTCGGCTACCGAAATCAAGTCGGCCTATCGTAAGCTCGCGCGTGAGCGTCACCCGGACGTTAACGGCGGGACTGAGGTGGCGGCCCGCGAGTTCGCGCTCATCTCACTGGCCTACCGCACCCTGAGCGACCCACAGGAGCGCGCCTACTACGACGCGCAGCTCAAGCGTATTCACAGCTCAGACTTCAGCACTTCGGTCTTCCACACGAGCAACCCGCACGCACGGCGTCTCCGCCGTATGGCTATGCAGGCGTACTACGACCGTAAGGTTGATCAATTCTTCGAGGCCGAGCGGCGCGAGACTTTCGCGCTCCAGCAGGCAGTCTTTACGACGGTAACACTATTCCTCTCCACGTTCTTCGTCGCGATGTTCAAGCCGCGCCTCTGGGACAGCTTCATCTGCTGGGGCGAGCCGTGATGCTCACGCTTTTCGCCATCGGTCTATGGCACCTCGCGGTGCGTTTGAAGGCCTGCTTCGAGCATTACACATACAAGCCGAAGTCCGTCCACGACTCGCTCATCAACGCTGACGACGACAAGCCCGACAAGCCCTTCACGCGTTTCGCGGCGTCCACTTTTCTAATACTCGGTTACGCCGCGAGCCTCGCCGCGGGCCTCTTCGTCGGCTCGCACGCGCACTACGTCACGATCTTCAACGACCTCCCCTACCTCTTCGGCCAACACTTCCGCGCAGACCTTCTCTTCTACCCGCCCATCGCCGTGCTCATCGTTGACACGATGCACACGGTCGCGTCCAAGATTGATTAGCCCGCGCACCTCTGCCGCCTCGCGCCAGACCGCGATGAAATCTTGCGCCGCACGGATGTGTCGTGTATATTTCGCTGACAGCGGCACACGAAGGCTGCTTCAAAAGACAACTGAACAATCGAAGGGACGCTCGCGGGGTCGGCTATCGTAAGGCGACTCGTACGGTCTGCTGGAAACTGGCTTCGCCCGGCGTCTCATCATTTCGTCATTCGCTAAAAAGCAGAGGTTGAACTCAAAGAATTTGCTGATTCTGAAGACTCGTACAAACAAAGTGAATTACAGAGACGCGCGCGCGCAAGTCGCGCCGCTGCCGAACGCCGACGGCCTTTCCGCCCTCGCCCGCTTCGCACCGCCTGTGAGTTGACAGCGGTTGGCCGTTCGGCTTCTCGACGAAGGGAGCCGTCCGATGGCCAAGCGAATCACAGAGCGCCAGCGCCTTGCCCTCAAGCTCGAACACTTGAGCGACACCGAAGTGGGCGAAGTCCTCGACTACATCTCGATCATGGAATCAATGCGCCGCGCCGCGGCCCTGCCTTCCGCCCTTGAGGACGATCTGATTTCGCTCCTCGCGGACACGAAGGAGAACTTGCGCGCGCGTCAGGCTTTCGAGTGGGAGTCGGCGCGTCGGCGAGCCGAACGTCGCGCCGCCATGAACTATCCCGCCCGCGTATGAGACACGAGCGCGCTTCTCAAAACCGAGTCGAAACGCGTCGCCGCACGCACCACGCGCGTGCCCCGCGCGGCTTCGCCTTTTTTATTTCTTTGACCCTCGCATGTCTGGCGAATGCGGGACAGACACCGGCGAGGGCCGCCGTCACGCCCCAGTCCGAACTCACTCCGCTTCAACACGAGATACAAGTCCAAAGGGCACGTCTTTCGTCACTCGATGTCGAAGAGAGGCGCGACGCCGTGACCCGTCTCGGCGCGATGGCTCGTCCAGAAGGCTCGCGTGCAGCCGCCGCCGCACTCGGCGACTCCGCGGCCATAGTCCGCGCGACCGCGGCCCACGCGGTCGTTTCGCTCGGCGCAAGCGAAGCCTCGACGCTCATTCTGCCGCTCTTGAAAGACCGCGACGAGTTCGTGCGGCGCGAAGCGGCTTACGCGCTCGGCCAAACGCGAAGCTCCGTGGGCGTGCCCGCACTCGTCGCCGCGCTCGGGGCCGACAAGCAGCCGTCGGTGCGTGGTGCGGCGGCTGTCGCGCTCGGACAGATTGGCGACGCGCAGGCAGTTCCAGCGCTTATTGCCGCGCTGACTCGGCGGCTACCGGCCACGGGCCTTCTCAACCGCATACGCCGACGAAGAGTAGAGGAGGACGAGTTTGTGCGCCGCGCCTCCGCGATTTCGCTCGGCCAGATAAATAGCCGCGAGGCCGTCCCCGCGCTTATCGAAACCCTTTCAAACGAACGAACGCCGGACGACATTCGGCGTGAGTCGGCTCGCGCGCTTGGCGTCATCGGCGACCCTGCGGCAGTCCCCGCGCTCCGCGCCGTACTCGCAGCCAGAGACCCTTATCTCGCGCGCATTGCCTTCGACGCGCTACGCAGGATCAATCCCCAGAGCGCGGCAAGCCCCGGCTGAAAATTGTTGGGGATGTGTAAAGCAAAAAAGTATGAAGCCGGAAAAAGTTTTCACTCTTTCCGGCTTCATATTTTTTGAATCCCTAATTCCCCGTCAGCTTGCTGCGGGGTCGCCGAATAGAAAATATGGGAGTCCAGAGGGAACGGCGTTCCCTCTGGTCAAGGGCGGGGTTAATACCCCGACCGCGAAGCTGGCGTGCGGCGCGTTAGCGACGCCGCCGAAAATTTATTGGGAGCGCGCTTAGCCCTCGGTCTTCTCGCCGCGCCCTTGGCCTTTGCGCGCAGCCTTGGTCTGCGGCAGCGGGAGCGCCGCGCCGCCCGACTTCACCGCGGGCTTGTCCTGCTCCTCCTCGTAGTCCGGCGCGTCGGTAATGAGCGCGCCGCCGGAGCGTTTCGCGAACGTCAGCTTTTTCTTCGCGTCGTCAAAATCTACGTACACGAGATCGCCCAAGCCGACTTGTTCAGTCGCCACGAGGTTCGACAGCGGGTAGACGAGGAAACGCTCGATGGCTCGCTTGAGGTGACGCGCGCCGTACTTGAAGTCAATGCCCTCTTCGAGTAGGAAAGCCTTGGCCGCGTCGGAGCAGTTGAAGATGAACTTCGTCCCCGCCGAGCGCATGATGCGATCCTGCACGGCCTGAAGCTCAAGCTCAAGAATCAGCTTCAGATGATGCTCCTTCAGGCTTCGGAAGACGACCACCTTGTCAATGCGGTTCATGAACTCGGGCGAGAATTTCTTCCGCGCAGCCTCGACCGCCGTGCGGTAAATCTTCTGGTCAACCTCCGAGTCGTTCGGATTCTTACCGTTCTTCGCCGGTGCGAAGCCGATGCCGCCCGAAATCAGCTCTGACATCTCGCGCGCGCCGAGGTTCGAGGTCATCACGACCATCGTCTTCGAGAAATCAACGCGGCGATTGTCGCCGAGCGTCAAAGTCGCCTTGTCGAGGATGCCGAGCAGGAGTTGCCACAAGCTATCGGAAGCCTTCTCGATCTCGTCGAAAAGCACGAGAGAGAGCTTGCTCTCCTCCGTGTGATAGCGGTCGAGGTTCTCCTGCGTGAGCATCGGAGAAGTCTCGCGGTGTCCGAGGTAGCCCGGAGGCGAGCCGATGAGCTTGGCGATCTCGTGCGAGTGCTGGAACTCCGCGCAATCAATCTTGATGACGGCGTTGGGGTCGCCGAAGAGGACTTCCGCCGCGGCCTCGACGACGCGCGTCTTACCTGAGCCTGTGGGGCCGAGGAAGAGCATCGTGCCGACGGGGCGGTTCGGCGGGTTCATCCCCGCGAGGAAAATCTGGTAGAGGCCGCTCATGCGGCGCACCGCGCGCTCTTGGCCCACGATGCGACCGGCGAGCTTCTCCTCGAACTCCTGCGCGCGAGGACTCTTCTGGTCGGGGTCGAGTTGAACCGTGTTCGTTAGTGTCGTTTCTATTTCCATCGCTGCAACCATGGCTCGTCCTCCTTTGCGGAGAGCACTCGGACTGTGCGTCTCGGTAGGCTTGCGGCGAGTCGTCGCGTTTGGCGACTCCCGGCCACCGGGCCGCTTCCCTTGTATGCTCTATGCAAAGAGCGAACCGCTCTTCTTGGATGAATCGTTTTTAGACGTGGTTTGCTTACACCGCTTGCCGGGGGGCGGCAGCGCTCGAAAACGTGGGCACAATATATTCGACAATAAACGTTTTGTCACCACAAAATATGCGGCGGAATAATCTTTTTTACATTAATGCGACAACCGCGCTGTCGGCAGCAAGTGACATTTTGCGGCAGTACCGGGCTGACAAATAACGTTTTGATTCAAAAAAATGAAGAGAGCGGCGGGGCGTCTCGGCGCACCTAAACGTCGAAACGTGCGTGACGTGTGAAGCAAAACGTCGCGGCTGAAGCCGTAAAAAATCGTGCGCGCAGGGGTTGCCTTGCGCGCCGATTTTTTTTACGGCTGTCATCAAACGTGTAGAAGCTCAGTCGTAGTATTCAAGGCCGAGGTGCGTGATGAGGTCTTCGCCGCGCATGTGGCGGAGCGTGTTTTTGAGCTTCATCAATTGGATGAAGATGTCGTGCTCCGGGTAGAGAGTCGGCGCGGTCATCGGCGATTTGAAGTAGAAGGAGAGCCACTCCTGTATGCCCTTCATGCCGACGCGCTGCGCGAGGTCTAGGAAGAGCGCGAGGTCTAACACGATGGGCGCGGCGAGTATGGAGTCGCGGCAGAGGAAGTCAATCTTGATCTGCATCGGATAGCCGAGCCAGCCGAATATGTCTATGTTGTCCCATCCCTCTTTGTTGTCGCCGCGCGGCGGGTAGTAGTTGATGCGGACGACGTGCGAGAAGTCTTTGTAGAGCGCCGGGTAGACTTCGGGCTGGAGTATGTATTCGAGGACGGAGAGCTTCGACTCCTCTTTGGTCTTGAAGGATTCGGGGTCGTCGAGGACTTCGCCGTCGCGGTTGCCGAGGATGTTGGTCGAGTACCAGCCGTGAAGTCCGAGCATGCGCGACTTCAGACCGGGCGCGAGGATGGTCTTCATCAAGGTCTGTCCGGTCTTGAAGTCCTTGCCGCAGACGGGCACGCTGTTTTCGGACGCCAGCGCCGTCAGCGCGGGAACATCAACGGTCAAATTCGGTGCGCCGTTGGCGAAGGGGATGCCGGACTTGAGCGCGGCGTAGGCGTAGATCATCGAGGGCGCAATCGCCTTGTGGTTGTCGCGCATCGCCTGCTCGAACGACTTGAGAGTCTTGTGGACGGCGTGCGTCTTCAAGAAGATTTCGGTCGAGGCCGCCCAGATCATGACGAGGCGCGCGCACTTGTTCTTACGCTTCCACTCCGCGATTTCTTCGATGAGCTGCTCGGCCAGCTCCAACTTGTTCTTGCCCTCTTTGACGTTCGTGCCGTTCAGACGCTTGACGTAGTGCTGGTCGAAGACGGCCTTCATCGGCTTGACCTTCTGGAGCTGCGACTTGAGCTGCGCGAGCAGTTCCTTCTCAAGCACGCCCGCGGTCATCGCGGCCTCGTAGGCCGAATCGGGGAAGATGTCCCAAGCGCCGAAGACGATATCTTCGAGCGAGGCGAGCGGCACGAAGTCCTTGATGAGCGGCACGCGATTATCCGTGCGCTTGCCGAGGCGGATCGTGCTCATCTGCGTCAGGCTGCCGATGGGTTCGGCAATGCCGCGCTTGATGGCCTCAACGCCCGCGATGAAAGTCGTGCTGACCGCGCCGAGTCCGACGAGCAGCACGCCCAGCTTACCTTTCGCCGGCGCAATCTCGGCGACCTTATTTTTATCCGTCAAAGTTGATGTTCTCCTCACTCGAATGATTTGAGGAAGGATAGCCGATGCGGTAGTGCCGAGTCTTGTCGTATCTTGCGGAATACGGGCGCAGGATTGCTTCGGGTATTAAAGGATCGGATTCCTGCATTTAA
>DASQLL010000131.1:0-5358 GCA_035630035.1 Pyrinomonadaceae bacterium
CTTCACGAATTTTCACCGGGGGGACGCCTTGCTCGTGTGACAAAACCGGCGCGCACTTGATCACGCTCGAATTTCACGCCGGCCCGATTCACTTCGCAGCTTTGAGGCCGATGATAACACGCGGGGTTGCTCGCGGAGAAAGTCAGAACGCGGAACGATGAATGATGAACTGAAAGGCAGAATGTTTTCAGTTCATCGTTCATCGTTCCGCGCTCATCGTTTCCCTTTTGTGTCGAGGACGCTGCTTGCGCGCTCGGATGCGAGCGGGAAGTTGGGGAGGACGCGGAAGACCGTTAGGCCGACGGCCACGCGGTCGCCGACGTGGAGCGCGGTGGCGGTCGCCTCCGGCTTCGGGCGCGTGACGAAGATGGGAACGCCGAGATGCTTCTCCGGCGTGTTGATTGTGACGTTATAGAGCGGCGGCTCGCCCTCCGTGGGCTGGCGCGCGACGAGGTCTAGACGGACTGTCAGACGCTCGTATGCGCCGACGAAGTGCTTCTCCTCGACGACGCCGTTCGTCAGGCGTCGGCAGCCTTCGGGCAGCGCGCCCTCGATGCTCAGGCACACGTCCTCGGGTCGAAAGACGAGCTTGACCGACTGCCCCTCGCGGAAACGCGCGGCCTCCGCGCCCGCTTCGAGCGAGACCGTGCCGAGTTCCACGCGCCCACCGCCCGCGACACCCAATAACAGGTTCGCCGCGCCGAGAAACGTCGCCACGTACTCGGTCTCAGGACGGTTATAGACCTCTTCGGGCGTGCCGACCTGCTCAAGGTGGCCCGCGTGCAGCACTGCGATGCGGTCGCCAAGCTCAAGCGCTTCCTCCTGATCGTGCGTGATGAAGACGGCGGGCACGTTGATCTTCCGAAGCAGAGCGCGTATCTCGCGGCGCAGGTGTACGCGCGTCTGCGCGTCGAGTGCGCCGAACGGCTCGTCGAAGAGAAGAACCTGCGGCTCGTATGCGAGCGTGCGCGCGATAGCCACGCGCTGCTGTTGGCCGCCGGAGAGCTGCGAAGGGAATTTTTTGCGATGCTCTTTGAGGTTGACGAGGTCTAGAAGCTCCTCGACCTTCTCTTTTATCTCGCGCCGACGCCGCCCGCGTATGCGTAAGCCGTAGGCGATGTTCTCTTCGACTCTCATGCGCGGGAAGAGCGCGTAGGATTGAAAGATGACGCCGACGCCTCGCTCGCGCGCGGGCAGCTCCGTCACGTCGCGCCCGTGCAGATGCACGCTTCCGGCGTCGGGCCGCTCAAGGCCCGCGATGATGCGAAGTATCGTCGTCTTGCCGCTGCCCGACGCGCCCAAAAGCACGAGCGCCTCGCCTTCGCCCACGTCGAAGCTCACGTCCGCAAGCACGCGCGCGGCCTTGAAGCTCTTGCTAAGTGAGCGCACGCTCGCCGCCGCGACGCTCGCCGCGCGCTCGCCGTCCGCCGGCGCGTCAAAGCCTTCGCCCTCTTTGTCTCTCACCTGCATGGGACGCATCGCCTCGGCCACCTCACTTGGTCTCAAGCCAGTCGCGCGCGAAGAACAGGATGCTGAAGATGAAGAAGGAGAAGAGCGCGAGCACGATTGCCACGGCGTTCGCGGCCTCGACCTGCCCCTCGTTGAATTTGGCGAAGATGTAGAGCGGCGCGGTCTGCGTCGCGCCTGCGAGGTTGCCGGAGACGAGTATGGTCGAGCCGAACTCACCGATGGCGCGCGCGAAAGTCAGGAGCGCGCCCGTCGCAATCGCGCCGCGCAGAGAGGGAAGCGTCACGTGCCAGAAGGTCTGCCAGCGCGTCGCGCCTATCGTCGCCGAGGCTTCTTCCAATGACTTGTCCATCGTCTCGAACACCGACATCAGCACGCCGAAGGCGAGCGGGAACGTGACGAAGATGTTCGCGAGTATGATGGCGTAGGGCGTGAACATTATCTGATGGTCTTCTGATAAGAACTTTCCTATCAGCCCGTACTTCCCCCACAGCAGCAGCAGCGCGAAGCCCGCCACGGCTGTCGGTATCGCCGTGGGCAGCGAGATGGTCACGATCAGAGCGGTGCGCCCGAAGAACATATAGCGCGACAGAACGTAGGCGGCGAGCACTCCGAACACGACGTTGAAGATGGTCGCGTAGAAACTCGTCACCACGCTCAGCTTGAGCGCGAAGACCGCGTCGGGCGTTGTGAGCGCGGCCCAGAAGCTCCCAAGCCCACTGCTCGTCCCGAAGATGAAGATCGAGGCGAGCGGCAGAAGCACCAGCGGCAACATCAGAAGGACGACCATGCCGAGGCCGAACGGCTTCGCCAGATCGAAGCCGCGCACGTGTCGCATTGTCGAAAGCGCTGCACTCATAAGCTCAAGAGGGTAAATGGTAAATGGTGAATGGTAAATAGAAAAAGCTTTTCACGATTCACGATTTACCATTCACGATTTACCATTTACTTTTTCTTCACACGATTGCGCCACACGGCTTCGATGACTTCAGGGTATGCGCGCGTCCAGCCGCCGAACATCTCGATGGTGAACGGAAGCTCGATGCGCGCGAACGCCTTGTTGGCTTCGTTGAACTCTTCGTGCTTGACCGAGCGGAAGTGATATTTGACGAACGCCTGCTGCGCCTCGTCGCTCCAGAGGTGCTGCATGAATGCGTCAACGAGCGGTCGCTCCTCCGCCGTCACGTTCCGGTCAATGACCACAGCCGGATGCTCGCTGAAGATGGTCGAGCGCGGCACGACGATCTCGACTTCCGCGCCCGCCCCCTTCATCAGCAGCCCCTCAAGCTCGTATGTGATGAGCGCGTCGCCGTAGCCCGTCTCGAACTGCGTGCGCGCGGCGCGCGCCGAGTCGGGCGTCGAAAGCACACGGCCCCAGACCGCTTTGAGCACCCCGAGCGCGCGCCCCTGATCCGCGCCGCCCGTCTCTGCTTCGGACTTCTTCAGCTCCGAGCCGTAGATGGCGAGTATTGACCACTGCGCGCCGCCGGAGCTGTCCGGGTCTGGGTGTATGAGACGGACGCCGTGCTTTGCGAGGTCTGCGAAGTCGTGTATGCCTTTCGGGTTTCCTTTGCGGACGAGGATGATGAAGGGCGTCTTGTTGATGATGCCGCCGAAGGGCAGCCCCTTCCAGTTCGACGTGACGAAGCCCTTCTCGGCGAGCCGCGCCACGTCGCGCTCGATTGAGAAGATGCCGACATGCGCCTTGACGCCCTGAAGTATCTGCTGCGTGATCGTCTCAGAGCCTGCGTAGGAGGCCGTGAACTTCACGTCCTCGCCCTGCTCGCGCTTCCACTTCGCGGCGAAGCCGGGCAAGACCTCTTTGTCCATCACGTCCTTCATCACGGAGAAGCCGTAGATGGTGATGTTGCGCTCGCCCCCTTTGCGCGCGGTCGAGGGCGACTTCGGCAGGCACGCGCCGACGAGCATGAGCGCGAGCGTGAGCAGCGCGCACGCGACGCGCGAGCGCGACTCTCTCTTCGGGTGCAGTTCGCCCTTCACGGTGACTCTCATCATCGAAGCCCTTCCCGCTCGACCCTTTTCGCCCGGACTGTTATGCCTATAAATTTTCGGCTTCTATAACACACTTCGCGCCCTTTCAGGAAGCCTTTGAGCGGTCGCGCCTTCCATCGTGCGCTTCCACTTCGCGCGCGTTCTGTGCAATCCTATGCGCGCCGGTTAATCTTTTTTCGGAGACACGAAAGTATGCGAAAGGTTTTATTAACGGTTGCGACCGCCGCTTGTGTGGCTGTCCTCGCCGTCCTGCTCTCGGCGTGCAAGGCCGACGATCTAGGCCACAAGGCGACTTCGGCGCAGTCGAATGCCGCGTCGCAGCCCGCGCAGGCGAAGGCAAACGCGGACGGAGTGCGCCGCATTACGGTGGCCGAGCTGCAACAGATGCTTGAGCGCGGCGAGGCCATCGTCGTTGACGTGCGGACAAAGGAGCAGTACGCGCTGGGGCACATCAAGGGCGCGATACTGATGCCGACCGGCGAGGTCTCGACCCGCCTCGGCGAGCTGCCGAAGGACAAGCAGATCGTCTTCTACTGCGCTTGACCGAGCGAACAGACGAGCGCCGGTGCGGCGCTCACACTCAAGTCGAAAGGTTACGACAACGCCTCCGCCCTTCTCGGCGGCTGGAACACATGGCAGGCCCAGAAACTCCCGACGGAAAGCGCGAAATAAAGTCAGAAGTCAGAACGCTGAACGCTGAACTGAGCGACGTTGTCTTCAGTTCAGCGTTCAGCGTTCTGACTTCTGACTTTTAATGTTGCCTTGCTCCGCTCCGCTGTGTAAAACTCCGCCCCGTCAATTCAGCCGCCGGCGGCGGCTCTCTTCAACAAGCGCAATACGAATCCGCAGGAGTG
The DNA here is from genome assembly GCA_035630035.1 of Pyrinomonadaceae bacterium. Lineage (GTDB taxonomy): Bacteria > Acidobacteriota > Blastocatellia > Pyrinomonadales > Pyrinomonadaceae > QHXN01. The sequence continues at coordinate 4,335 of DASQLL010000131.1, forward strand.
GAGGCAAGGCTTTGCTTCGAGGACTCTTTCGCACCAAAAATCTCGACGACATACTCGCCGTCGCGGGCGGCCCGCAGTTCGCGCTCAAGCGCACGCTGGGCGCGTTCAACGTCACGCTCATAGGCATCGGCGCGATTATCGGCGCGGGTATTTTCGCCACCGTGGGCACCGCCGCCGCGGGCGCGGACGGGCGCGCGGGCGCGGGGCCGTCGCTGATGCTCTCGTTCGCAATCACGGCCATCGTCTGCGGCTTCACGGCGCTCTGCTACGCGGAGCTGGCCTCGATGGTGCCGATCTCCGGCTCGGCCTACACCTACTCTTACGCGACGATGGGCGAGCTTGTGGCGTGGATCATCGGCTGGGACTTGATAATCGAGTACGCCATAGGCAACGTCGCAGTGGCGATCAGTTGGGCGGAGTTCTTCAACCGGCTGTTGAGAAATTTAGGCATCGGCTTCCCCGACTGGCTGGCGACGAATTACCGGGGCGCATCCCCGGAGCTGCTCGACGCCGCGCCGCACATCTTCGGCATCCCCATCGTCTTCAACATCCTCGCGTTCGGCATCGTCGCGCTCATCACCGTCGTGCTCGTGTGGGGCATACGCGAGTCGGCGGGCTTTAACGCCATAATGGTCGCCATCAAGATTCTCGTCCTCCTGTTCTTCATCGTCGTCGCGCTCTACTACATCTCGCCCGCACCGCTCACGACGCTCACGACCAACTGGACGACTCCATCGTTCCAGCCCAACGGATGGGTGGGCACTTTCACGGGCGCGGCGGTCGTCTTCTTCGCCTACATCGGCTTCGACGCCGTCTCGACCGTGGCCGAGGAGACGAAGAACCCCGCGCGCGACCTGCCCATCGGCATCATCGCGTCGCTCGTCATCTGCACAATCTTCTACGTCGCCGTCGCCGCAATCTTCACGGGCATAGTTCCCTACCAGCAGTTGATACAGTGGACTCCGGCGCAGCAGGGCGAGGCGCTGACGATGGCGCTCGAAACGGTCGCGCCGCAGGCGAAGTG
>DASQLL010000132.1:0-2245 GCA_035630035.1 Pyrinomonadaceae bacterium
TGGGAGCGCGGGCATCCTTGCCCGCCAACGCGCCAATAGGCGCGTCCATCTTCGCGCCTGCGGCGCTCAAGGCGGGCAAGGATGCCCGCGCTCCCAGGTGCACGCAATTGCAAACGGCTATAAGCTCAGCGTCGCACAAACTCCCGCGCCGGTTTTCATTACGACCGGCCCGAAGCCTCGACACCTTTTCGCGGCGGGGCCGCCGCGCCCGACGACCCCGCCGCGTGTTCTTTTTCTCGCTTACCTCAAGAAATCAAAACTGCTATCATAAGTTTTCTGCGAACAAGCCTCTTGGCCTGTCTTGGGGGAAGCTTAAAACTCTTGTGATCCAATCCGACCCGATGCCGGACGAGCGCCACGCGCGACGTGCCGGAGGGGGACGGGCGGGTGCGGGGAAAATTTCAATCGGCCTGACACGTCCGGGATGCGAAACGAAAAACAGAAAGCGCACATTCAATTCACGCTCAACGGCGAGGCGGCGGAGGTCGCCTTCGCGCCGCACAAGACGCTTCTGGAAGTGCTGCGCGAAGACCTCGCCTTGACGGGCACGAAGCACGGCTGCGAGCTTGGCGAGTGCGGCACGTGCGCCGTCTTAGTTGACGGTCGAAGCGTTCTCTCCTGCCTCATGCTCGGCCTCGAAGCCGAGGGCCGACGCGTCGAGACCGTGGAAGGCATGGCAACCGAAACGGGCCTGCACCCTTTGCAGGAGACCTTCGCCGACACGGGCGCGGCGCAGTGCGGCTACTGCACGCCCGGCTTCCTCCTCGTCGCAAAAGAACTGCTCGCGCAAAACGACAGCCCCACGCGCGACGAGATAAAGGAAGCCCTGAGCGGAAACCTCTGCCGCTGCACCGGCTACATCAAAATCTACGAGGCGGTCGAGCTTGCCGCCGCGCGCATGCGCGGTGAAGAGGCGGAGATGCCTCAAGAGAGCATCTATGGCTACGAATAACGTTCTCGGTCAACGCAGCGGCGTCGTCAAGGCGAAGGGCGACGGCGCGAAGGTTAACGGCGCTGACGCGCAGGAGAAGAAAGAGATGCGCGTCATAGGCAAACCGTTCCGCAAGGTTGACGCGCGCTCGAAGTGCGTCGGCGCGACGAAGTTCGCGGACGACATCACGCTGCCGCGGATGCTCTTCTGCAAAATCCTGCGCTCGCACATGCCGCACGCGCGCATCCTCAGCGTTGACGTGTCGAAGGCCGCGGCAATGCCCGGCGTCCTCGCTTGTATCACGGGCAAGGATTTGCCGATACCTTACGGCATCCTCCCCGTCAGTCAGGACGAGCATCCGCTCTGCACCGACAAGGTTCGCTTCATCGGCGACCCAGTGGCGGCGGTCGCGGCGATTGACGAGGACACGGCGTTCGACGCGATGAACTTGATCGAGGTCGAGTACGAGCCGCTCGCGACAATCGCGACAATCGAAGAGGCTGTTGAAACAAACGAGCCGCGCATACACGAGTACGGCGACCACGCCAACGTGCACAAGAGCGTCCACCTTGAGTTCGGCGACATGGAAGAGGGCTTCGCCGAAGCCGATTTGATTCGCGAAGACGTTTTCTTCTACGAGGGCAACACGCACCTGCCGATGGAGCAGCACGCCGCGCTCGCGCACTTCGACGCCGACTCGAAACTCACGCTCTGGTCTTCGACGCAGACGCCGCACTACGTCCACCGCGCGCTCGCGAAAACTCTTGAGATGCCCGCCGCGCACATACGCGTCATCGCCACGCCCAACGGCGGCGGCTTCGGAGGCAAGAGCGATCCCTTCAACCACGAGATTGTCGTCTCGAAGCTTTCGATGATAACGAAGCGCCCTGTGAAGGTTACGCTCACGCGCGAAGAGGTCTTCTACTGCCACCGCGGGCGTCACCCCGTTTTGATGAAGAGCCGCATCGGCGTCAAAAAAGACGGCTCGATCACCGCGCTCGACTTCCAGTCGTTCCTCGACGGCGGCGCATACGGCTCTTACGGCGTTGCCTCGACCTTCTACACGGGCGCGCTCCAGACCGTCACGTACGAAGTCCCGCGCTACCGCTTTCGCGGCCTGCGCGCCTTTACGAACAAGCCGCCGTGCGGCCCCAAGCGCGGGCACGGCACGCCGCAGCCGCGCTTTGCGCTCGAAGTTCAGCTCGACAAAATCGCCGAGCAACTTCGGCTTGACCCCGCAGAGATTCGCCGCCAGCATCTCGTCCCGCCCTTTTCGGTGACGGCCAACTACCTGCGCGTAGGCAGCATGGGTCT
>DASQLL010000133.1:0-2584 GCA_035630035.1 Pyrinomonadaceae bacterium
AATCTTCGGGCGGGAGCATCTCGGCGTCGGCGGCGGCGCGCGAGCCGGTGCGGACGATCCTGTCAGGCCCGGCGGGCGGCGTCGTTGGCGCGCTACGCGCCGCGCGCGCCGCCGGGTCGCCCGACATCATCACGTTCGACATGGGCGGCACTTCGACCGACGTTGCGCTGTGCGTGGGCGGACAGCTTCGCCTGACGAACGAGGCGAGCGTCGCGGGGCTTCCCGTCGCCGTGCCCGTTTTGGACATTCACACCGTGGGGGCGGGCGGAGGCTCTATCGCGCGCGTTGACGCTGGGGGCAGCTTGAGGGTTGGCCCCGCGTCGGCGGGAGCGTCGCCCGGCCCCGCGTGCTACGGGCGTTCGCTTCTGCCGACGGTGACGGACGCGAATTTAGTCTTGGGAAGGTTCGGCGGCGCGGACTTGCTCGGCGGCGATTTTCGTCTCGACGAAAGTCGCGCCCTCAATGCTCTCTCCGAACTCGCGCGCGAGATGAGCGCGGCGAGCGGGCGCGCTGTGTCGGCAGTCGAGGCCGCGCTCGGAGTCGTGCGCGTCGTGAACGCGGGGATGGAGCGCGCGCTTCGTGCCGTCTCTGTAGAGCGCGGCTTCGATCCGCGCGGTTGCGCGCTCACGACGTTCGGCGGCGCGGGCGGGTTGCACGCGGTCGAGCTTGCGCGCTCGCTGCACATACCGCGCGTCGTCGTGCCGCGCGACCCCGGCGCGCTCTCCGCCGCGGGCGCGCTTCGCGCGGACGTTGTGAAGAGTCTCAGCCGCACGCTCATGCTCGAAGTCGGTAAGGGCGGGCCGACGAAAAGAATTGAGCGCGCCTTCGATGAGATGGAGCGAGAGGCGCGCGCCGCGCTGCGTCGAGAGGGCTTCGACGATGAAGGGCAGCGCCACGAGCGAAGCGTGGCCGCGCGCTATCGCGGGCAGTCGTTCGAGCTTGAGATCGAGTGGGCGGGCGGGCGCAATCTGGTCGAGCGCTTCCGACGCGCGCACGAGTCGCGTTACGGCTACGCGCAAGAAGCAAGCTCGATTGAAGTCGTGAGCGCGCGACTGCGCTCCGCGGGGCTGGTCGAGAAGCTGAAGGACGAGCGACCACGCCGCGCCTCGTCTTCAAGGCGCGAGGCCGCGCCGCACGCGACGGCTCTCGTCCACTTCGACGACGGCGCGCGCGAGACGGCGGTGTATCGTCGCGAAGAACTATCGGCGGGCGCGCGCCTGCGCGTGCCGTGCGTCGTCACGGAATACTCTTCGACGACGCTCGTCCCCGCGGGCGCGCGCGCCGCGACGGACGCGGGCGGCAATCTCATCATCGAGCTATGAAACGACGCAAGGGCTTCGACCCGACGACGCTGGAAATCTACCGCGCTCTTTACACATCGGTCGCGGAGGAGATGGGGCTTGTCCTGCGGCGCACGGCGCACTCGCCGAACATAAAGGAGCGGCGCGACTACTCGTGCGCCGTCTTCGACTCGCGCGGCGAGGTGATCGCGCAGGGCGACCACATGCCCGTACACCTCGGCTCGATGCCGATGGCCGTCGCCGCCGCGCTTCGGGAGACGATAATCGCGCCCGGCGATGTCGTCGTCCTCAACGACCCCTTCGCGGGCGGCACGCACCTGCCGGACGTTACGCTGGTGGCGGGCGTCTTCGACGCTTCTGAGACGGGGGGACGGGGGGACGGGGGGACGGGGAGAAAAACAAGCCGAGAAGCCCTGCCTAAAAATTCGTCGCGGCGTTCCGTTTCCCTATCGCCCCGTCTCCCCGTCTCCCCGTCTCCCCGTCCGCTCTTCTTCGTCGCCAATCGCGCGCACCACGCAGACATCGGCGGTGCGACGCCCGGCTCGATGGGGATGGCGACGGATGTGTACGGCGAGGGGTTGAGGATTCCGCCCGTGCATCTCGTGCGCGACGGGCGCGTGGTCGCTGACGTGATGCGCCTTCTGATGGCGAACGTGAGGGTCGAGCGTGAGCGTCGCGCGGACTTCGAGGCGCAGATAGGCTCTTTGAAGACGGGCGCGGCGCGTCTGCTTGAGATCGTCGCGCGAGCGGGCGAGGCTGAGTCGGCGGAGTACGCGGGGCACTTGATTGATTACTCGGCGCGAATGATGCGCGCGACCATCGCTGCGATTCCAGACGGCGTGTACGAGGCCGTGGACGCGCTCGACTCGGACGGCGTGAGCCGCGGGGAGGTCGGTTTGCGCGTGCGTGTGACGGTCGAGGGCGAGCGCGCGGTCGTTGATTTCACGGGGAGCGCGCCGCAGGTCGCGGGGCCTTTGAACGCGGTCGAAGCGATAACGGTCTCGGCGGTCGCATACGTCTTCCGATGTCTCGTCGGCGCGGAGGAAGTACCCGCGAGCGCGGGACTGATGCGGCCCATCGAAGTCGTCGCGCCGAGCGGCACGGTCGTCAACGCGGAGCATCCCGCGTCGGTCGCGGGCGGTAATGTCGAGACCTCGCAGCGCATCGTTGACGTTCTCTTCAAGGCTCTCGCCGTGGGCTTGCCCAAACGCATCCCCGCGGCGAGTCAGGGCACGATGAACAACCTGACCATCGGCGGCACGGACGCGCGCGAGCGGCGCGAG
>DASQLL010000134.1:0-2717 GCA_035630035.1 Pyrinomonadaceae bacterium
TAGGTTGGGTAAGAGCCGACAGCAAGCGTCGGGAAGATGCAGCGACACTTGCCGCTCCGCGATTCGTGTTTGAGAAACGAGGCTGCTGTGAGTTCGTCTGCCGGTGTGGAACCCGTGCCGGCGTCGGATCGCGCTGATTGACGCCGCCGCTTATATCGCGCGCGCGTTTTTATGTCAACGAAGATTCTTCGAGCAGTCGAGCTATCTCGGCGCGCGCCTCTTCGTCCGGCGCGCGAAGCGGCGAGCGCGGCAGGCCACCGTTGTAGCCCACACGGTCGAGCGCGCTTTTGAGTCCGCCGATGCCGAAGCGCGTGGTGACGGCGCGCGCAACGGGCGCAAGCCTGCGCTGCGACTCGCCCGCGCGTCCGTGATCGCCCGCGCGGAACGCTTCGTAAATCTCCACGCACAGGCGCGGCGCGACGCACCCCGCGGCAAGGATCGCGCCGCCCGCGCCCGCGCACAAGCTTGCGTAGAAGACGCCCGCGTGCCCCGTCATGATTGTGAAGTCGTCGCGCCCCGCGCCAGCGAGCCACAGCATCTCGACGAGGTTCACCATGTCGCCCGAACTGTCTTTGATGCCTGCGATGTTCTCGTGCTCGGCAAGACGCGCGACCGTCTCCGGCGCGATGGCGACTCCGGTGTTCTGCGGGATGTTGTAGAGGATGACGGGGACGGGCGAGGCGTCCGCGACCGCCGCGAAGTGTCCGCGCAGCGCGTCCTGCGTCAAAGCCCCGCGATAGAAGTGCGGCGTCAGCGCAAGCACCGCGTCCGCGCCCGCCGCAGCCGCCCTCTTCGCCTCAACGCACGCGAGGCGCGTTGACTGCTCGCCGATGCCGACGACGAAGGCCAGCCGTTCAGGGACGCACGCGCGCGCCGACTCGACTACCACGGCGCGCTCGCTCTCGTCGAGATGCGCGCGCTCGCCCGTCGAGCCTAGCGCGACGTAACCCGCGACGCCCGTCTCGTTCCAACGCCTTACGTTCTCGCAAAGCGCGCGCGCGTCCACCTCGCCGTCCGCGCCGAACGGCGTCGTGAACGGCAGAAGCACGCCGCGAAGCTTGTCTCTCAAGGGAGTACCGGGTGAGTATTTGCGTCCGTTGATTTCGTCTTGTCGCTTCAAGGTGGGGCATTATAGCGAGACGTTTTGAAGGCGTGCAAATTTCCGTTGGAGAGTCTGTTTTGAAAAATGTTTCCATCCTTCGCTCGTCCGCGGTTAGCCCCTTGAAATGTTTTGCCTCAAACATGCATTAACAGTTAGAGGACAGTGCGCCGTGCGAGCATCCGTGGGCACTCCTGTCGGATGAAAGGCCATGCCGGATTTGAAATAGACTCGCCCCAAATGTATTTCCGCACAGACATTTGCCGCTGGCTGAGTGTGACAAAAAAGTTTGTTGACAATTCTCTGGTAGAGGATTATTTTGCCGTTGTTCACAAACATGCTCTCGCCGACAAAGCCCTACCTTGTCGGCGTCGTTCCAACTCAGAGTTTCTTTGACGACTGGCCGAAGCCTTGACCGGGCTGGTCTCTATCGCATTTGGCATCGTCGAATGCTCTGTCGGCGTCCCTCGCTAGAGCAGAACCTTCGACTCACTGCTGTCTGACTGCCCGGCCTTCGCCGGTTTTGCATAAGGTACTGCACCGCTTCTCATCGTAAGGAGCTGCCCATGAAAAAGTTTCTCAGCCTTGCCCTTGCATTCACCGTCAGTTCCCTCGGCCTCGTCTCACTACTCGCCCAGCCCGTGCGCGCGCAGCAGGTCGCGACCGCGGGTAAATCCATCAGCGAGATTAAACAGGAGTACGAGCGCCTGCTCGCCGTAGACTGCGACCCTTCGACCCCTTCGGAGGTCAGGGAGCTAAACCACCAGTTCCTCGAAAAGCGTCGCACGCAGCTCCGAGCGGCCATCGAGGGCAGACTAGGCGCGCTACGGAAATATCAGGCTTCGATGGGCGCGTCGCTGTCCGGCGAAGAGGGCCTCGTGGTCGGGAACTCGATCTCCGCGCTGGAGAGAGACCTGTCGGCGCTAACGCCAGAGCAGAAGACAATCGCCGCGCCGTCGCAAGCCCCGCGCGCACGGCTCATCGGCGCTACTCGCAACGCGTCGGCACGCCTCGCCCCTCAAGCTCCGAGCCAGCCGTCGCAAGACGAGCAGCCCGGCCCTGCGGTTCAGGTTTCATACACGCCGGGCGAAGCCAAAGCGAGCAGGGAGCCTGAGAGCGGCGCGGACACGAGAGCGACGAAGAAAGCACGCGCGCTTGAGGTAACGTCGCCCGACCGCGATAGGACTGTTCACGTGAGCGAGGTCGAGATGGAAGTCGGCATTTACGACGACGACATTGACGACATCATGGTGGCCGTCTACACCCCCGCCAGCGAGAAGCCGAAGTCCGCGCGCATCCTCAACATCAAGCGCAGCGACAAGGGCGTGAAGTCGGTCGTCGTCTCCCTCACGAAAGGCGACAACCGCATCGAGGTGAGCGACCTCAAACGCTCCGACATCAAGGTCGAGCGAAACATCACCTTCACCGCTCCCGAAGCGCCCGGCATAGGCAGCACCGCACGCCTCGAAGCCGCAGCAGCCGAGCCAGCGCCGCAGGCTAGCCCGACCCCTGCGATCCAGTACGATTGGGGGCGCGTCCGCGCTTACTTCACCGCCGGGATGATCTTCTCGAAGGAGCGGGAAGACTTCTCGAAGTCCGACTTGGCATTCGCCTTTGT
>DASQLL010000135.1:0-5309 GCA_035630035.1 Pyrinomonadaceae bacterium
ACGGCGCGACGGTTCTAATGTACGAGGGTGCGCCGAACCATCCTGAGCCGGATCGCTTCTGGGATATAATCCAGCGCCACCGCGTCAACATCTTCTACACCGCGCCCACAGCCATACGCGCCTTCATCAAGTGGGGCGAGCATTGGCCGCTACGACGCGACCTCTCAAGCCTTCGTCTGCTCGGCACAGTGGGCGAGCCTATCAACCCCGAAGCGTGGATGTGGTATCGAGAGATCATCGGCAAGGGCCGCTGCCCAATCGTTGACACTTGGTGGCAGACCGAGACGGGCGCGATTATGATAAGCCCTCTGCCGGGCGCGACGGCGACGAAGCCCGGCTCCGCGACAAAGCCCCTGCCCGGCGTCGAGGCGGCGATAATGACGAAAGGGGGGCAGGAAGTCGGCGCGAGCGAAGGCGGCTACCTCGTCATCAAGCGTCCGTGGCCCTCTATGCTCCGAACCATCTGGGGCGACGACGAGCGTTACAGGAAGCAATACTGGTCGGAGATCGAAGGCGTATACTTCGCGGGCGACGGCGCGCGGCGCGACCGCGAAGGCTACTTCTGGATAATGGGGCGCGTGGACGACGTGATAAACGTTTCGGGCCACCGGCTCGGCACGATGGAGGTCGAGAGCGCGCTCGTCTCGCACGAAGCGGTCGCGGAGGCGGCGGTCGTCGGTCGCCCCGACGAGTTGAAGGGGCAAGGCATCGTCGCCTTCGTAACGCTCGAAGGCGAGCGCGCGCCCACGGACGAGTTGAAGGAGACCTTGCGCCGCCACGTAGCGAAAGAGATAGGCGCGCTCGCGCGTCCCGACGAAATCAGATTCACAGACATGCTCCCCAAGACGCGCTCCGGCAAAATCATGCGACGACTGCTGCGCGAGATCGCCACGTCAGGCTCTGCCCACGGCGACACGACCACGCTCGAAGACTTCTCCGTGCTTGAGAAGCTGCGTGTGCAGGAAGAAGAGTAGACAGTTTTGAGTTTTCAGTTTTCAGTTTTCAGTTTTTTCATCTGCCGTCCGTCGCGCGTTCATGTGTGGCATTGTCTGCTGAGAGTCTTCGGCTGAAAACTGAAAACTCAAAACTGCTCCGCTTTCGTCGTTTACTTAACTTGAATAACTTTCATGGAGGATGCCCCGCGATGTCAGCCAATATCACCGACCAACGCTCAGGCCCGCGCTACATGGTTCACATAAACGTGCGCGCCGAGTGGGACGACGAGAAGTCGGGCGAGCACGTCGTCGTCGAGGGCGAGACCGAGAACATAGGCCCCGCGGGCGCGCTCGTCCACCTCGAACGCCTGCCGGACGTGGGCAGCCGCGTGAACTTGATCGTTCCCGACGCCGAGGGAAGAACGGTCGAGACCGTGGCCGAGGTCTTGCGGCTTGAGCGCAACCCCGTGCAACCGCTCGCAGCGCTGCTGCTTTTAGGCGAGACCGACGAATGGCGCGGCCTCGTCTGGGAGCCTGCCGGCATACGCTCGCAGGAGCCGGACGAGGACTACGAAGAGTACGAGAACTAAAGGACGCGCCCCGTTGCGCTCTTCGCGCTTTACGGACGGCGACCGATGCCCAGCCGCGTGCGACCGATGCGCGCGGCTGGGCATTGTTTTCGCGCGGCGAGTTGGTGCATGATTGTCGCGCCCTCGCAGAGGATTTTCAGTTGAGTGAAAGGAAATAAAGATTAACCACCGCAGACACAGAGACACAGAGATAGCACAGAGAGCTGAATCCCTCTGTGCCGCCTCCGTGTCCTCTGTGCCTCTGTGGTTAGTCCTTCCCGCCATACACTCAATCGAACATTGCTCTGGAGCCTAGCAGGCGATAGCGATTCTTCATTCACCGGACGCTCGGCAGCAAACGCTTGAGACGTGCCGGCACGTGATCGGAGCAGAAGCGTTGGTCAAGCAGAAAAGCACGATTCAGCAAAAGGAGTTGCAGGACGAAGAGTTGGCCGCGGCGGTCGCGCTCACGGAGGCCAAGACGCGCGTCGTGCTGCGGCTCGCGACGCGCTCGCTGCTGTGGGTCATACTGCTCGGCCTCGGCCTCTACTACCTCATCAAGGCCACGCTCTGGGTCTTCTACGCGCTGACGGGAATCCTTCTCGTCGTCGTGCTGGCGATCTTCTTCGCGTACCTTATAGCGCCGCTCGTCGAGCTTGTGCGCCGACCTATCAAGGCGGGCGGGCGCGAGCGCGTGATGTCGCGCGGACTTGCCATCGGCGTCGTCTACCTCGGCATCTTCGGCTCGCTCACGCTGGCGGCGGCTCTGCTCGTGCCGCTCGTCGGCGACCAGATGGCGGGGTTGGCGCAGAAGGCGCCGGACTATCTGACGAGCGCGCGCGCGCGCGCCGAGAGTCTGAACGCGATCTCACGACAACTCAACCTGCCGCCCAAACTGCGCGAGGCCGCGAGCAATAAGATCAATGCCGCGCTGACGGACATCGGCAACTACCTCGCCACCGCGGGGTTCGACAACGCCGTCAACGTGCTGAGCTACGTGCCGTGGCTCATCCTCGTGCCCATACTCGCTTTCTTCTTTCTGAAGGACGCCGAAAGCTTCCGCCGCTCCGCCCTGAAGATGCTGCCGCGGGGGCGCATACGCTGGCGCGGCGACGAGTTCTTTCAGGACGTGAACTCGACGCTCGCGGCATACATACGCGCGCAGCTCACCGCGTGCTTTTTCATCGGCACGATCTGCACGGTGGGCTTCCTCGTCCTCGGCGTGCCCTACGCGCTCGCGCTCGGCGTGTTGGCGGGGATGCTTGAGTTCATCCCTCTGCTCGGCCCCGTGGTCGTCGCCATCGTCGCCGTTACGGTCGCGGGATTCGATTCCGTCACCGAGGCCGTCGCCGTCGCCATATTCCTCGGCGTGCTGCGCGTCGTCCACGACTACGTTATCTACCCGCGCATCATCGGCTCAGGGATACACCTGCACCCGCTCGCCATCATCCTCGCGATACTCGCGGGGCACGAGCTTGCGGGCGTGGCGGGCATCTTCCTCGCCATCCCCCTCATCGCGGTGCTGACGGTCACGTACCGCCACTGGCTTGAGCATCGCGGCGGCACGGGACTCGTCGCGGAGCTTCTGAGGCCCGCCGAAACGCCCCTGATCGAGACGCCGCCCGTCGCCCCGCAGGTCGCGGCGGACGCCTCGAAACAGACGCCCGCGGCGGACGCGCCCGCGACTTGACGCGGCCCGATAGTCCGACAAAGCGCGCAAGATATTTCGGGTTGATTATTTTCGTGAATTGAGGCTTAATGTCTGCCGTCCGAGGTCGCCTCAGCCCGTGGCAGTTAATTGTTCGCTTCCGCACAGATATAGCGGCGACGATTCTTAGCTTTTCGCTCCCTGACCTTCCCACACTGACGGATAAAGGACGACAAGGAGTTCCCTCGATGTCGCACCCCCGACGCAGGCGTGTTCTTTGTGCAGAGCCGCACGAGGATACGTGCAGCCTTATCACGATGCTGCTCGAACGGCAGGGGCACGAGGTTGTCTCCGCCAAGACGATTAACGACGCGGTCGCTATCGTCGGCAGGCAGGGCTTCGACCTCTACATGCTCGACGACGACTACATTGACGGGACGAGCATCGAGCTGTGCAAGCGTCTGCGCGAACTGACGCCCGAAACGCCGATCCTCTTCTTCTCGTCGAACGCCTTCGCGCGCGACCGCGAGCGCGCCTTCGAGGCCGGGGCGCAAAGCTATCTCACAAAGCCCGACGACCTCTTCGAGATCGTCCACACCATCAACTCCATCTTCGCCGGCAGGGCCGAGCGCGGGCGCGCACGCGAGGCCGAGAAGCCTTGACGCTCGCCCCTCAAGCGTTTACATTAGGCTTCCCCTGTAAGTCCCCTTTCCGAACTCTCTCCATGGTCGGGGTGTCTCTAATGCCGGAAGCAAAGCGGCGCATCCTCTGCGCCGAGTCGAACAAGGACGTGGGTGACCTGATTGCCCTCATGCTTGAGCGTAAAGGCTACGAAGTCGAGGCCGTGCAGACCGTCGCCGATTGCCTGAAGCTTGCTTTGACCGACCGCTTCGATCTCTACATACTCAACGACACATACATAGACGGCGACAGCCTCGAACTCTGCCGCGAGCTGCGCGCGCTCGACCCCGCCACGCCCGTGCTGCTCTTCTCGCTCGAAAGCTCCGGCCCCGACCGCCGCGACGCCGCCCGGACGGGCGCGCGAGTTTACCAGAGCAAGACCTCCGATTTCGTCGCCCTCGTCCAGACGATTGACCGGCTGCTCCAGTCGTAAAGCAGAGGTTAGAGGTTAGAGGTTAGAGGCTGGAGGCTAGTTAAGAGCGGATGCTTTAACTAGCCTCCAGCCTCTAACCTCTAACCTCTGCTTTTTTGTGGACAGCGGAGGCGACTTGGTCTAGTCTTGCCGCCCTCGCGCAGTCTCGCGCTACGACTCACCACACTTGTAGGAGGATTGAGGCCATGACCAATAGCGATAACGCAGCCGACTCCGACGTGACGGAAGCCGCCCCGAACACACAGTCTGCCGCCGTCGTCTTCGAGGACATACACGAACACCCTGTAACGTTCGCCCCCGCGGACAGCTCGCCCGTGGTTGCCGAGTCGTTCGACTGCCACTCGCGCCGCTGGTATCGCGAGGGCACGGACGGATTGGCCGGCCACACGGTTTTGCTGATTCCGGGCATCGGCCACAACGTCAACTTCTTCGGCCCGCTCGCCGCGCGCCTCTTAGACCCCGAACGCGGCGTCGGCGGAATTTCCCAAGTCGTTTCGGTGGACTTGCCCGCGCACGGCGGCAGCCAAATCCCGCCGCACATCAAGTTCGGGCAGCTCTCGCTTCGCAACTATGTGGACACGATCATGCAGGTGCTGGACGACCTGCGAGAGAAAGGTAAGATCGAGCGCGTGGACATCCTCTCCGGCCACAGCATGGGCGGCATGCTTGCGATGATGGTCGAGCAATCGCACGTTGACCGCGGCGTGACTATGAACAGTGAATGGGGCACGAGCGGCGTCGTGCTTCTGGCCGCGGCGCTGCCCGAAGGTGTTGAGTGGCGTCTGGTGGACGGCTTTGTCGAGCGCGGAGTCATCGGCCCTGTGCTGGCAAAGCTCACGCCTTATCTGACCACGAACCTGCGCTACGGTCTGTTCGTGTGCGCCTCGAACGAAGACTACCTTCTACAGTTCTACAGCATTGACGGCGAGAACGTTAGCACCGCGCCCACGCTCATCGAAGCGACCTCGATAAACGGCATCGAGTCGTTCGCAGCCGCGCGCGAGTTGACCGGCCTCGACCTGAAGACGGGCAAGAAACTAACG
>DASQLL010000136.1:0-4282 GCA_035630035.1 Pyrinomonadaceae bacterium
GACGGAGGGGCAGCTCGCGCTTCTGACCGAGGCGAGCCGACTCGACTGGCGCGACGTAGAGCCTGCGATTTTCGGGACGCTTCTGGAACGCGCGCTCGACCCGACGGAGCGGCGCATGCTCGGCGCGCACTACACGCCGCGCGCATACGTCGAGCGGCTTGTGATGCCGACGGTTATCGAGCCTCTGCGCGAGGAGTGGGATGCGACGCTCGCTGCGGCGGTGACGCTGCACGCGGAGGGGCGCGACGCCGAGGCCGCCCGTGCGGTGAAGGAGTTTCATCGTCGCCTGTGCCGCGTGCGAGTGTTAGACCCCGCGTGCGGGAGCGGCAATTTTCTGTACGTGACGCTTGAGCATCTGAAGCGGCTCGAAGGCGAGGTGTTGGACGCGCTGCACGGCTTCGGCGAGCGTCAGGGGATTCTGGAAGACACGGGGATGACGGTTGACCCGCACCAACTGCTCGGACTGGAAGTTAACCCGCGCGCGGCTGCAATCGCAGACCTCGTTCTGTGGATAGGTTATCTGCAATGGCACTTCCGCACGCGCGGCGAGGCGATGCCGCCTGAGCCTGTGCTGAAGGAGTTTCACAACATCGAGGAGCGCGACGCGGTTCTGGCTTACGACGCGGTAGAGGCGGAGACGGACGAGGCGGGCCAGCCCGTGACGCGCTGGGACGGACGCACGTACAAGAAGCACGCGGTGACGGGCGAGGACGTGCCGGACGAGACGGCGCGCGTGGCACTCAAGCGCTACGTCAACCCGCGCCCCGCCGTGTGGCCGGAGGCGGATTTCATCGTCGGCAATCCGCCATTCATCGGCAACAAGAGGATGCGTCAAGCACTAGGAGACGGCTATGTTGAAGCTCTGCGGCAGTCTCACAAGGACGTGTCGGACACCGTTGATTATGTGATGTACTGGTGGGATCGTGCCGCTCGACTCTTACACAAGGGCAGCATTCAACGGTTTGGGTTTATAACTACGAACAGCATCACACAACCGTTCAACAGGAAGGTTCTTGAGAATCACTTGGAGAAGCAAAAAGGCTTATCGCTCTATTACGCAGTTCCTGACCATCCGTGGGTTGACTCTGCCGGAGGTGCGTCAGTACGCATTGCTATGACGGTGTGTGGCAAGGGTGATGTTCAGGGAATCTTTGAAGAAGTAGTCCACGAGGCAAATGCGGATTTAGTTTTAGCAGCTCACCGTAACTTTATTCATCCCGACCTTACAATTGGCACGAATGTGACCGCACTGGCATCGCTAGCGTCTAATTCTTTGCTCAGCGGTCAAGGTGTCATCGTTCTAGGTGAGGGATTTTTGCTAACCTCAGAAGAAGCAGTACAGTTGTTAAAGGCTGAACCGGAAGCACAGGGATTTATCAAGCGGTATAGAAACGGCAAGGATATTATGCAGACATCGAGGAACATCAATATCATTGACCTCTTCGGTGTTGAAACGGAAGAAGAATTAATAAAGTATCCGCACATTTACCAGCGAATATACAACCTCGTCAGACCTGCCCGCTTAGAGATGAAGGATAAAGCGCGTCGGGAAAAGTGGTGGTTGTTCGGGCGGTCGAATAAAGAGATTCGAGCGGCAATAAGCGGACTAGACCGTTATATCGCAACGTGTCGCACCGCGAAGCATAGGGTTTTTATCTTTTTAGATGGAGATATTCTTCCTGACGCGAAGATTGTAGCTATTGGGCTGGATAGCAGTTTTCATCTTGGCATTTTATCATCAAGGATACACACATACTGGGCTTTACGAACTGGTGCATTTTTAGAAGACCGCCCTAACTATAATCACGCCGACTGCTTCAATAAATTTCCATTCCCAATCGGTGACGAGACGCAGCAAGCGCGCATACGCGAACTCGGCGAACAGCTCGACGCGCACCGCAAACGTCAGCAGGCGCAGCACCCGTCGCTCACGCTCACGGAGATGTATAACGTTCTGGAACGACTGCGCGCGGGCAAGCCCCTGACAGAGCGCGAGCGCGTGACGCACGAGCAGGGTCTCGTCTCAGTCCTTCGCCAACTCCACGACGAGCTTGACGCCGCCGTCGGCGATGCATACGGCTGGCCCGACGCGCTCTCGGACGAAGAGATTCTCGAACGCCTCGTTAACCTGAACGCCGAGCGCGCCGCCGAGGAGCGCAGAGGGCAAGTCCGTTGGCTGCGTCCCGACTTCCAGCGCCCCGCCTCCGGCGTCGCCGCCGAGTTCGGCGAAGACTTCGAGCCTGCCGCGACTGCCGCCGCCAAAGAGAAGAAACAACTCTGGCCCAAGTCGCTCCCCGAACAGGCGCGCGCCCTCCGCCAGATGCTCGCCGCGCAGAAAGGCGTCGTCACCCCCCAACAACTCGCGCGTAAGTTCACACGCGCGCGCGTCGAGCGCGTCGAAGAGCTTCTGCAAACCCTCGTCTCCCTCGGCCAAGCCCGCGAAGTCGAGACGGGGCGCTACACCGCATAATCAGAAACGCGACCGTCAGGGAGCGTGTCGGCCTGTGCGAATCCATCTGAGCGAATGGCGACACGCTCCCTGACGGTCGCGTTTCTGATGCGAGAGATGGCGACACGCTCCCTGACGGTCGCGTTTCTGATGTGAGGCTGTTATGCATGATGATGAATGGAATGATGGCGCTTTCCCGCTCGCATATCTTGTCACGTTCCGCTGTTACGGAACGTGGCTTCATGGCGATGCGCGGGGGTCTGTTGATGTTCACGGAAAAAACATTTACGGTGCGCCCGACATTGCTTCAAACTCGAACCTTGAGAGCCTGATGAAGCAGAAGATGAGGCAAACGCCTTTCTTGCTCGACACGGCGCAGCGCGCAGTCGTTGAAGACGCAATCCGCGAAGTTTGCGAATACCGAAATTACGTTTTGAAGGCTGTTAACGCTAGAACTAACCACGTTCACTCGGTCGTCTCCGCGCAGGCAAAGCCCGAACCTGTTATCAATGCTTTCAAGAGCTACGCGACGAGAAAACTACGTGACTCGCATCTATTAACGCCGGAGACGCGCGCATGGTCGCGAGGCGGGAGCAGGCGGTATTTATGGAAGCCGCGCCACGTAGCCCTAGCCATCGAATACGTTCTCTACGGGCAAGGCGACGTTCCTTTCGAGATAGACGATGCCGACTAGCGCAACATCAGAAACGCGACCGTCAGGGAGCGTGTCATGCTTGTAGGAGACACGCGACCGTCAGGGAGCGTGTCATGCTTGTAGGAGAAACGCGACCGTCAGGGAGCGCATCCACGGAGGGATGAAGGATGAAGGCGGAAGGATGAAGCAAAGTCAGCATCTCTTTCATCCTTCCGCCTTCATCCTTCATCCTTTGTTCACACGCTCCCTGACGGTCGCGTTTCTGACGTTAATAAGCTTTGACCCAGCCGCCTGCGAGGGCGAACTCTTTCTTCTCCGTGTCAATCGTCACGACGTATGTTCCCGCCGCACCGACGCGACGGTTCGGCCCGAAGCTTAGGCGCGGGGCGACGCCCGTCTCGTAATCGTAAAGACTTTCGACTTACGGTTGTAGACGCCGCCCCGCTCGTTGAACTCCGCGAAGTAGGCCGCAAGCACGTCCTTCATCGCCGCGCCGGTGTCCGCTAGCGCGCCCTTCGCCGGGAGGAGCGCGCCGACCTTGATGCTGCTTTCGGTAAGTCCGGGGTCGCGGTCTGACTCGATGCGCTTCAGGTAAGCGACGAGGTCGGCCATGTCCTCGGCTGCCATTTTGTAGCGCGGCATCGCGGCCAGCAGGACGTTCCCTTCGGGGTCAACCCCAGCGGAGACGGCGCGCGCGAAAGCGGCTTCGTTGAACGGGCCGTGCTTGCGCCCCGTGGTGTGTGTGGCCGTGAGGCTTGACGAGGTGCGCCCACGTCATGTTTCCCGCCGTGACGCCGCCCTCGGTCTTGCCTTCGCCCCGCACGCCGTGACAGCCCACGCACGTCAAGGTCGAGGCGGGCACGTCCAACTCCCCAACGAGCGCGCCGATCTCTCGCCCCGAAGCGGTCTCGCCGCGAAGGTATATAACTCTGCCGCGACGCTCCTGCGGCGTGAGCGCTCGCGCCTGCACCGGCGCTTCCTGCGTCTGCGCGCGCCGCGCCGATGGAAGACTTGCCCTCGAAGAAAGAGGGCGCGGCCAAAAGCGCGAGCGCAAAGCATGCGATGAAGATTTTATAGCGATTTGCGAATGAGTGCGACAGCCTATTCCTGGGAGCGCGGGCATCCTTGCCCGCCAACGCGCCAATAGGCGCGTCCATCTTCGCGCCTGCGGCGCTCAA
>DASQLL010000137.1:0-4888 GCA_035630035.1 Pyrinomonadaceae bacterium
ACGAGGACGGTCAGGCCGGTGTTCGTTAGCGATAGCCCGCTCGAAGAGACTCTGCCGACGAGCGCGCCGCCGAAAACGGGATTGCTCGCATCAGGTGCGCCGCCGCCGAAGAGGACGAGAGCGTCGCCCGCAGGAATCGCGCTGCCAGTTGGGAAGATGTGGCGCACGCTCTCGCCGACGCCGCCGAGCGGACGAGTCCGAACAGTCCAGCCCTCGACGTTCAAAGGCGAGTCCGTGCCGTTGACCAGTTCGATGAACTCATCTTCCGATCCGCTTCGCGTTCCGTCGTGGTTAGCGTCGCCCGCGAGGCCGTCGGGCGGGTCTGCGAGGACTTCGTTGATGACGAGAGTCCGGCTCACGACTCGCAACTGAGCATCCGCCGCTGCGACGCCGACCGTTGCGCGAATGTTTGCCGTGCCGTGCGCGAGGCCTTTGGCGAGTCCGCTGCCTTCAATCGTCGCAATGCTCGCATCGCTCGAAGCGAACGCGGCGATAGGATTCTCAATCTCTTCGCCGAGCGAGTCGAACGCGCGGACTCGAAATCTCAACTCGCCGCCGACGGGGATCGTTGCCGAAGTAGGAGAAAGCTCAACCCGCGCGGGGCGTGGCGGAGCGCCGCCGCCGGAGATTGTCAGCGTCGCGCGGTTGCTCTCGATCCCTTCGGCGCGGATGACGAGCGACGCGGCCCCCGCGCCCTTCAAGCTCGAAGGGAGGGCGATGTGCAGCTGGTCGAGGCCCGGCAGGTCAGGCGATGGAACGACCGCTTCGACCTTCACGTTTCGACCGCCGACGAGGGCTTCGACGTTCGACGCGTTGCGAATGCCTGTGCAGAAAATTATCAGGCGGCGCGGATTGCCGAGCGCGTCGGTCGCGTCGAAAGGCGAGGGTTGGAGCGTGAAGTTGTTGAGCGCGATGGCCTCGCCCGCGCCCGTGCCGCTCGTGGTGAAAATTCCCGGCCCGGTGCGCGCGATTGTGAGCGTGCCGCGAATCTCCATCCCGTCGGGATTGCGAATTGTGACCTCCGCGGGGCCAACGGAAATTCCTGCTGGGACGTGTAAGTTTATCTGCGTCGGCGAGACGAAAAAGATTTGAGCCGCGCTGCCGCCGACGGTGGCCGTCACGTTTTGCAAACGTGTTGGAAACGCGCCGCCGGGCAGGCGCTCGGCCTCGAATTGAGAGAGCGCGAGGTTGTTGCCTTTAACGAGGGCAATCGAATCGGAGGCGAGGGCCGCGCCGGGCGGTGTCTTGGAGGGAATAGCGCCGTTGAAGAATTGCAGCCCCGTCTCGGAGGGCGCGCGCGGCGCGAGTTGCGCTAGGAAGATTTCCGAGTTGTTGGCGAACTCCGTCGGCGCGCTCGCGACAACAAGCGCGCGTGGAAAGTTGAAAGCGACGAGCGTGCCGTCGTCGCTGAGCGACGAGACGACTTCTGCGGTCGCCGCGGCGGGCGCGTCGGTTATTCGTGAGAAGCGACTTGTGGGAATGTCGTAGAGGTAAAGCTCGACGCTTGCGTCGGAGTTTCCGCCGATGACGTTTCGGCGCGTGGCGAAGGCGACGCGGTTTCCGTCGCCGCTGATGGTAGCGTGGAGCGGAACGTCTGTGGAGCGCGTGCCGAGCTGCGTTAGCTGGCGGACTGCGAAGTTGTTGCGACCGTCGAGAAGAAAAACTTGCAGTGCGCGGTTCGGGCCGCGCGCCGAATAGACCAAGCGCAGCCCGTCGTCGCTGATGGCTCTGCCGTAAGTCAACGCGAGACCTTCGAGGTTGTTGAGCGAGGCGACCGTCTCTACGCTCGCGATGTCGTGGATGACAATGTCGCTTAATGTCGTGCCGTCGGCGTTCGTCGGTCTTTCGCGTATGAATGCGACGCGCGAGCCGTCGCCGCTTATCTTCGCATCTACGGCGTTGTGCGCGCCGTCGCCCGCCGTTATCTGCGTGAGCCTTTGCGTCTCGGTGTCGAAGAGAAAAATTTCGGAGCTGTGGTCTGCGTTCGCGCCCGCGAGGTCTCGATTCGATGCGAAGGCGACGAGCCGCCCGTCGTCCGAGAGCGAGGGCTGAAACGAGCCTTGCGAGGCGCGCTGCGCGGGGTCGTCGGGGAGCGTGCGCGTCAACTGCGAGAGACGCGCGCCGTCGTGGAAGAAGATTTCGGAGTTGCCGTCGCGATTCTCGCCGAGCGGATCATCCTTGCAGGCGAAGGCGGCGCGCGCTCCGTCCTGCGAGAGCGAGGGCGCGGGGCCGCGCGAGGGCGCAAGCTCTTTGAAGGAGAGCGGCGCGGCGGTGTCGGCTGCGACGACGTGGAAAGCACGGCCCGTGCGTGTGGCCGCAAGGTCTGCGCTCGACTCGAAGACGACGCGCCCGCCGTCGCCGCTCAGAGTCGGGTTGAGGTTGAAGGTTTCGTGCGCGGTGTTTGTGAGCCGCCTGATCTCGTCGCCAACGGAGCGAGCGGTCGTGACGAGAAGACACAGCGCGGTTGCGAAGATGAGGGTGGCGATGAATCGCCTTGCACGTGAGGTCAAGGCCCTGCTCCTTTTTTTCAACTACGAGATGAGGGTTTAGCGAGGCCGCTTACGACGCCGTAAGTTGCCCGCTTGTAATTGAACGATAAACGCTTTGCGCGTGAACTTTAAAAGATATCGTTAGAAAATGAGGAAACGAGCCGCCCTAGTTCGCAGACCGATTTGATGCGCGGCATTCTACAACTTTGCGTCAGAAAAGCAATGGCTTTATTCGTTCTTGATGATGTAGAGATGGCGAGGCAGCACTTGCAAAAAAATACACAGTTTTTTGTTGACTCCAATCCGAATTGACACTATTGTACACCGTGTTGACGCACGCTTATCCCAGACGTTGCCAGCGTCCTTTTGACTGTGACCTCTATATTCCAACGAGCCATCAGCGGTAGTGCCTCAAGCTTGACCGCCGCGGCTTCATAAAGCTTTTACCTGATTTAGTTTTTCGGAATCCGAGATTACTCCAAGTCACGGCATCGGCGCTCCCCGATCCCAATTCCTGCGTTGAGCCTCTAAACATAAAAGTCATTTCCGAGGTAAGTAAAGTGACTAGCCCCATCTTCATCAGCTACAGCCACAGAGATGTCAGGTGGCTGACTATTCTTGAGACCTACTTGAAGACCTTCGTGCTCGACATGGAGATTCTGCCTTGGGACGACAGGCAGATTCTGGGCGGCGACGAGTGGCGCACGGAGATCGAGACCTCTCTGTCGTCGGCGAAGGTGGCAATTCTGCTGGTCAGCCAAGACTTCCTCGCTTCGGACTTCATAAGAAAGCATGAGCTTCCACCCATCCTCGAAAAGGCGAGCAAGAAGGCGCTAAGGATTTGCTGGATACCAGTCAGAGCCAGCACTTACAAGAACACGCAAATCGAACGTTACCAAGCGTTCGGTGATCCCAGTCGCCCCCTCGCGCGCCTCAGCAAGGCCAAGAGGGAGGAGGAACTGGTCAAGATATGTGGGCAGATAGCGAAAGCTATTGAGCCGGTCGTCAAGAATGGCAACAGCAAGTGTCCAGAGACCGACCCGGAGGAGGTGGGAAAAGCCAGTCTTCTGGCCGGCGAGGGAATCAAGGCGCTGATCGAGTTGATGAACGATCCTTCGGTGCGGGCTGGTGTGGCGACGTTTAAGGCCGTCTTCAGCGGCTCCTGCAAACAAATTGAGACGCTCAGCTTCTACAAGAGCCTGCACGATCTTCTCCACACGCTTCAGTTCGATTGCTACGGTTACTTGACGACTGTCGTCAGCATGGCGAGGGCGCTGCCGGACAATCCGACGGTTTGGGGGCACGTCATCAACTATGAGCAGACACTGGTAAGAACGATTATACAACTTCAAGATACCGCCCGCTCTGAACTCGCCGCGAACCCGGTTGTTTCGTGGATTCCGAAGCTCATAACGACGTTGCAGGTTTTGAGCCAAGCCGTGAAGGATAACGACCCGGACGCAATTGAATTGGCGCTTAGGCCGATCAGCGCGATCTTAGCCTCTCAACCAAGCCGCCTCAACGACCGACTTGACGAGGCGGCCCGCGCCCTGCCGCTCCGGCCCCTGGTCAACGCCTTAACGGACGTGCGAAACAGTTTGGATCAGCGCAACATCAACCCTACTACTCTGCAAAAGTTCACAACTGGCGTCACGGCCCTCAGCGAACTTAGCGCGAGCCTCAATGTCCTCAACGACAGTCACAGCAAGTGGCAGGAGATTGACCTCATCAACCGCCGCATTGAGGGGAGTATCTTTAGGGATACGTCCGATCTCGAATTTTCGTGGGACGAGCTTAAAACGATGGGCGTAAGTCTCTGCAACTCAACCGAGAAGTGGGCCACGGATCTCTCGGAGGAGATGAAGAAACTGGACGAAGCCCTCGCCGCCAAAGAGGACGAGAAGGTCAAGAAGAGTTTCCAGCGCTACAAGACGCAGGCCAGCTACCGTTTCTACGACGTTGACCGTTCGCTCAAAGCCCTCTGCGAACAGTTAGTCAACATCGGCGAACCTTTGGCGACAGTCTGGGAGATGCTCTAATGAACACGACTTCTTACAACGGCTCAAACGACAACGGAAGCCCCTTCAAGTCTCTGGCCGACCTTAAAGACGTTCACACATCGCTTCTGAAGAAGCGCGGCGAGGATTTCGCGGTCGGATTCTTGGACGAGGTTGAAGATTTCCTGCGACGCGGCAGCGCTTTGGGTGTGTACCTCGACTCCTACAACGAGAGGGCTGCCGGGCAGAGCCTTCTCGACTACTGGGTGACGGTTCTCTATCGCGCGAAGCGCACGCCTCCTGACGCGACCCTCGCCGAGTTCGACCCGTCGTCGTCCCCCATTCTCGACGACGGCATCTGTCCTTATCGCGGCCTGAACGCCTTTCAAGAGGCGGACAGGG
>DASQLL010000138.1:0-3483 GCA_035630035.1 Pyrinomonadaceae bacterium
TATGTGGTGACGGTGAGCGCGCCCGTCTCGAAGTAGCCGCCTCCGATCAGGCCGACCTCCGCGTTGAAAGACGAGAGAAGAAGGTCGTACCACTGGTTCATCAAGTCAATCGTCGGGACGACGACGAGCGTCGAGCGCTTAACTTTTTCAATCGCCATCTGCGCCACGAGGCTCTTGCCCGCGCCCGTCGGCAGCACGACGACTCCGCGTCGGCCAGCCTTCTCCCACTCCTCGATTGCCTCCTGCTGATAAGGCCGCGGCTCGACGAGAAACTTCTTCGGGAAGTCGAAGCGGTGGTAAGCGCGCGCGTGATCTTCGTAGGCGACTTTCTCATGCACAAGCTCTGTGACCACATCGCGGTACGCCCAAGCCGGCGCGCGCCAGCGCAGCACGCGCGCGTCCCAACGGAACGAAGCGGGCACGCGAGCGTCCGCCCCCGCGCCGTCGAGCAGCAGCGTGCCCGAATCGAACCGTAGAATTAGTCTGCTCGCGCTCATCTTGTAAAGACGGCTAACCACCGCAGACACAGAGGACACTTCGATTGCGGATTGCGGATTGCGGATTGCGGAATGAAAGACAACCAGCCTTTCATCAATCCGCAATCCGCAATCCGCAATCCGCAATCCGCAATCCTCTGTTCCCTCTGTGCCTGCGGTGGCTAATCCTACGCGACCTTGAAGCCCTTAGAACGGAATCTCGTCGTCCTCGATGTCACCCGCGGACGATTGGTCTGCGCCGCCGCCCGCTCCGCGCGAGCCGCCGCCGCCTGCCGACTGGCCGGCAGACTGTCGCGCGGGCATGCCCTCGGCGTCGGTTGCGCTGTCGAGGAAATGTACGTCCGAGGCGTTGACTTCGAGCGTGTAGCGCTGCTTGCCGTCGCGGTCAGTCCAGTCCTCTACGTGCAGGCGGCCTTGGACGTATACGCGCCGTCCCTTCGCCAGATACTTCGAGACGTTCTCGGCCTGCTTGCCCCACACAGTAACGCGGAACCAAGTGGTGATGTCCTGTTGCTCGCCCGCCTTGTCTCGGCGGCGCTCGTTCGTCGCCATCGAGAAATTACAGACCGGGTTGCCCTGCGGCGTGTATCGAAGTTCCGGGTCGCGCCCGAGGTTTCCGACGATGATGATTGTGTTGAAAGACATTCTTCTCGCTCCTCAATTTTATCTTCCGCGCCGCGCCGCAATCTTCCGCGCTTCGGGTGAGTTGCAAACGTGGCACATCGTATCACACATAACAGCGACGTTGTAAAGCTTGTGTCCCCGCAGGTTTCGGCCTCCCGCGGCTGACCCGTTCCGGGTTCGGGTTGCGCGGCGCGTGAGGCACGCGAGGAATTTCTACTCCACGCGCCGCACGACGTCAACCGTAAGGAAGTCGTGCGCCAACTCCGTCGAGGGGAAGACGGCGCTCGCCTCGCGCAGAAGGTCGTCCGGCCCCGTCTGGTTGCCGGGAAAGTAGCGAGGGCTGAAGTGCGTCAGCACGAGACGGCGCGCGCCCGATTCCTGCGCCACGCGCGCGGCCATCGCCGCGGTCGAGTGCGTGCTGCGGACTGCCAAGTGCTCGTCCGCCTCGGCGAAGGTCGCTTCGTGTATCAAGAGGTCTGCGTCGCGCGCAAGACTTACGGCGCTCCGGCAGTAGATCGTGTCGGTGCAGTATGCGACGCTCCGGCCTTTCAAGTCGGGGCCGCAGAAGTCCGCGCCGTCGAACGCGCGCCCGTCGGGGAGCGTCACGCGCTCGCCCCTTTTCAGTCTGCCGTAGAGTGGGCCGGGCGGTATGCCGAGCTGCATCGCGCGCTCAACGTCGAAGTGGCCGGGGCGATCTTTCTCATCCACGCGATAACCGAAGGCGGGCAGACGGTGCTTGAGCGGGGCGCACGTGACGACGAACTCGTCGTCCTCGAAAATCAAACCTTCCTCAACCGTGTGGACTTCGAGCGGATAGGAGGGTTGAAACTGCGTCCGACGGCTGACCTCGCGCACGTAGTCGGAGAGCGAGCGCGGGCCGTACACGTCAATGCGTCGCGCGTGGCCGGACATGCCGCACGTTGCGAGCAGTCCCATCAACCCGTAGACGTGGTCGCCGTGCATGTGCGTGATGAAGACGCGCGTGATCTGGCTTATGTTCAGCTCGCTCCGAAGGAGCTGGTGCTGCGTGCCCTCGCCGCAGTCGAAGAGCCACACCTCGCCGCGCTGCGGCAGCCTCAAGGCCACACACGAAACGTTGCGCGCCCGCGTCGGCACGCCCGCACTCGTTCCTAGAAAGGTTACTCGCAAATCTATTCAACCTAATCTGAATCGCAGACCATGAGCAGTTCCGTAGGGGCAGAGCTTGTCCCTGCCCCTAAGAAACGCGGAAGTCTGAACGCTGAACGATGAACTAAAACGCATCTGCCCTTCAGTTCATCGTTCTGCGTTCTGCGTTCATCGTTTTCATCGCGGGCAGGGACAAGCCCTGCCCCTACAGTCTACTTCGCGCTCCCGCTTTTTCTGCTGACGTATTCGTTGCCCTTCACCCAGAACCGCCACGGCTTGAGCGCGTCTTCACCCGCGTATGCGACGCCGATGCGCGGGCCTGTCGCAACATCTTCAGGTGCGACGCGCGCGCCCGCGTCCTCGATCCAGACGCGGCGACCGCGAAGGTCTTCGCCGTCGTGCGTAAGATCAATCGCGAGCGCGCGGCAGAGCTTGCCCGGCCCGCTCGTCAGCTCTCGGTCTGCGCGCGCGGGCCTTCGCTCGCGCATCAACTCGACGCCCTCTTCCGGCTCGACGGCGCGGACTAGAACGGCGTGCGGCTGCCCCTCCGGCCCCGTGACGACGTTGAACTGGTGGTGCATGCCGTAGACGAAGAAGACGTAAACGGTGCCGCCTGCGGCGAACATCGTCTCGGTGCGCGCCGTGCGCCGATTGCCGAACGAGTGCGCCGCTCTATCCTCGACTCCGAGATACGCTTCGACTTCGACGATGCGCCCCGACACGCGCTCGCCCGTGGGCGCGGGCACGACGAGCCGCTTGCCCAGAAGCTCGCGCGCGACGCGCAGTGTGTCGCGGCGCGTGTAAAAGTCGCGCTCAAGTTTTGCGTCGCGTGGCACGTCTCCTCTCGCTACTCGAACTGTTTGCGAAACTCGTCGAACTGACGGCGCAGCTCCGCGAACTCTCCGCGAAGCGCCTCGACCTCGGCTTCGAGCCGCGCAGTCCTTTCGCCCGAAGACTCGCGCGCGTGCGGCGCGTGGGCCGTCTCGTCGCCCGGCTCTTCGACCGCGGGCACGCCCGATAGAAGATGTGCGTAGCGCGCCTCTTTGCGGCCCGCCTGTCGCGGCAGCTTCGTGACGAGCGGCTCGTCTCTGCGCGCGAGTCCGTCGAGCGTCGCTTCGACTTCCGAAAGGCCCTCGAAGTTGTGCATGCGTCCCGTGCGCCCGCGTATCTCGCCGACCGTCTGCGGGCCGCGCAGCATCAGCACGCAAACGGCAGCAAGCTCGGCGGGCGACAG
>DASQLL010000139.1:0-10965 GCA_035630035.1 Pyrinomonadaceae bacterium
GCAGAGGCCGACCGCATCGTCGCGCAGTCAACGCCCGTCTACTACATCACGGGCGCGCTCCACTCGCCGGAGACCGGCTCGCCGACCGCGCTCATGGAGCTTGTCTATCGGCTCGCCGTGGACGAGAGTCCTTACGTCAAAAACATACGCGACAATCTGGTCACGCTCATCACGCCCGTCGTCGAGACGGACGGGCGCGACCGGCAGGTTGACGTTTACAACTGGCATCTGGCGCACCCCGGCGAGAACTGGCCGCCGCTCATCTACTGGGGCCACTACGTCGCGCACGACAACAACCGCGACGCGATGGGACTGACACTCAATCTCACGCGCAACGTCCTTAACACATACCTCGGACACCGCGCGCAGGTGCTTCACGACCTGCACGAGTCCGTCCCGTACCTTTACGACAACACCATCGGCGACGGCCCTTACAACGCTTGGCTCGACCCTATCCTGACCGACGAGTGGCAGATGATCGGCTGGAACAACGTCTCGGAGATGACGAAGATGGGCATGCCCGGCGTCTTCGCGCACGGCACGTTCGACACTTGGTCGCCGGGATATCTGATGTTCCTCGCCGCGACGCACAACGGCATCAGCCGCCTCTACGAGACGTTCGGCAACGCGGGCGCGGACACCGTCGAGCGCACGCTCTCGCCTTCGGAGTACACGCGCACTTGGTACAGGCAGAACCCGCCGCTCCCGCGCGTCCGTTGGTCGCAGCGCAACAACAACAACTACCAGCAGACGGGACTCCTGACCTCGCTCCACTACTTCGCAAGCAACGGCAAGCTCTTCCTCAAGAACTTTTATTTGAAGAGCAAGCGCTCGGTCGAGAAGCCACGCAACGAAGGCCCCGCGGCCTACGTCTTCCCGGCGGACGACCCGCGCCCCGGCGCGCAGGCAGAGCTTCTGCGCGTGCTGCAACTTCAGGGCTGCGAAATCTCTCGCGCCACCGCGCCGTTCAGCGTCACCATCAAGTCGAAGAAGAAGGCGAGCGCGCAAGCCACGCCCACGCCAGCCGCC
This sequence comes from Pyrinomonadaceae bacterium, assembly GCA_035630035.1. Lineage (GTDB taxonomy): Bacteria > Acidobacteriota > Blastocatellia > Pyrinomonadales > Pyrinomonadaceae > QHXN01. Next base: position 1,030 of record DASQLL010000139.1, read on the forward strand.
GCAGCCGCGAACGCGAATACGCAGACGACGCAGCAGGCAACACCCAACAACCAGCGAAGGGAAGCGGGCGAGCAGGCGAACGCGAATCAGGCGCAACCCGCGGGGCAGACTGCCGCGAGCAAGACGACGACCGAGACGCGGCAGTTTTCCGCGGGCAGCTACGTCGTCCGAATGGATCAGCCGCACAGCCGCATCGCGGACGCGCTGCTCGATTATCAATACTGGAGTCCGCGCGACCCGCAGCAGCAGGTCTACGACGACACGGGCTGGACTTGGGGCGAGCTTTACAACGTTCAGGTCGTGCGCGTCACGGACACGTCCGTCCTCGGCGCTCCGCTTGAGCGCGTCGCGGGCACGGTGCGCGCACGGAGCGGCGTCGAAGGCGCGGGCACGGTCTTCGTCATCAACCACAACGCCGACGACGCGCTCGTCACGTTGCGCTACCGTCTAAAGAGCGCGAGCGTCGAGGCCGCCGAAGAGCCTTTCACGGCGGCGGGCAGAAACTTCAACCGCGGCTCCTTCATCATCCGCAACATAAACGCGGCGGAGATGAATCGCGTGGTCGGCGAGCTTGACCTTCGCGCGGTCGCGCTTGCCGAAGCGCCGAAAGTTAAGACTCACCCCGTGCGCGCGGCGCGCATCGCCGTCATGCACACTTGGCTCTCGACGCAGAACGAGGGCTGGTGGCGTCTCGCGTTCGACAAGCTGCACGTTCCCTACGACTACATCAGCACGCAGGACGCCTCGAAGGATGCGAACCTCAACGCCAAGTACGACGTGATCATCTTCGCGCCCGTGGGCCGCGACCCGCAGTCCATCGTCGCGGGCGTGCCGATGTACGGCAACCCGATCCCCTGGAAGACGACGCAGCTCACGCCCAACATCGGCAAGATTGACTCGACCGACGACATGCGCCCCGGCCTCGGTCTCTCAGGCGTCGAGAATTTGAAGAATTTTACGCGGCGCGGCGGCGTTCTGATAACGGCGATGGACACGTCGGATTTCGCCATCACGTTCGGACTCGCGCAGGGCGTCACGCTCCAACGCCCGCAGCGCATGAAGATTGTCGGAACGATCCTTCGCTCGAAGATGGTTGACGCGGCAAGCCCCATCGCATACGGCTACGGCGATGGGCTTGCGGTCTACGAAGACGATGGCTATATCTTCAACCTGAGCAACATGGGCGGCGGGCGCGGCGTGCGTCGCCCGTCCGGCGAAGAGCGCGAGACGGGGCGCGGAACGCCCGACGACCCCGACGTAGTGCAGGGCCGCCCGCCAACGGAAGCGCCTGAGCCGCCCAAAGCCGAAGTGTGGCAGGCGCTCCCGCTCACGGACGAGCAGCGTCGGAATAATCCTTACGTCATCCCGCCCGCCGAGCGTCCGCGCGTCGTCTTGCGCTACGCGGACACGAAAGACCTGTTCGTGTCGGGGCTGCTCGACAATGGCGGCGAGATAGCGCAGCACGCAGCCGTGATAGACGTGCCCGTGGGAAGCGGCCACGTCATACTCTTCTCCAACAACCCCGTCTGGCGCGGCGAGACGCACGGCAGCTACTTCCTCGTCTTCAACGCAATACTCAACTTCGACAGTTTGAACGCGGGGAGGAAGCTCGACGAGAAATAAAACGCGCGAATCAGAAACGCGAGCGTGAGCGAGCGTGTCTCCTTCATGTGTCTCCAATGTAGTAGACACGCTCGCTCACGCTCGCGTTTCTGATTTGAAGTTCGGCTAGAATCCGCTCAGAAGCTTGTAGATGTAGAATGAGAGGGCGGCGATGAGCGCGGCGAGCGGGATCGTGAGAACCCAAGCCCAGACGATGCGGCCCGCGACGCCCCACTTGACCGCGGAGAGGCGGCGCGTTGCGCCGACGCCGACGATTGCGCCCGTGATTGTGTGAGTAGTCGAGACGGGGATGCCGCCGAGCGTGACGCCGATGATTGAAACCGCCGCGGCTGTCTCCGCGCTGAAGCCGCCGATGGGCTTGAGCTTCGTGATGCGCGACCCCATCGTGTGGACGATGCGCCAGCCTCCTGAAAGCGTCCCCAGTCCGATGGCCGCGTGGCAGACGAGCACGACCCAGAGCGGTATGTCATTCGCCGCGCCCGCGTCAATGTTCGAGGCGACCAGCACGCCCGCGATGATGCCCATCGTCTTCTGCGCGTCGTTGCCGCCGTGGCCGAGGCTGAAGAGCGCGGCTGATACTAGCTGGCCCTTTCGGAAAAAGCGGTCAACGCGGTTCGGCGACCAGCGCCGAAAAATCCACATCACCGCGACCATGATAATGAAGCCGAGCAGCGCGCCGATTAGCGGCGAGAGGACGATGAACACCACCGTCTTCGTCCAACCGGAAGGCAGTATCACGCCGATGCCCCCAGCCGCGATGGCCGCGCCCGCGTAGCCGCCGACGAGCGCGTGCGACGAGCTGGAAGGGATGCCGTAGTACCACGTTATCAAGTTCCAGACAATCGCCCCGATAAGCCCGCACAGAAGCACCCACAACTGCCAATCGCCCGGAATGGCCTTGATGTCAACCATGTCCTTGCCGATTGTTTTCGCCACGGCCTCGCCCAGCACGACGAACGCGATGAAGTTAAAGAACGCCGCCCACACGACAGCCGCGCCGGGCGACAACACGCGCGTCGAGACGACCGTGGCGATGGAGTTCGCGGCATCATGAAAGCCGTTGATGTAGTCGAAAATCAGCGCGACCAGAATGATCACGACGACGAAGGTCATTGTGGCAGTCATAAATTAAAAGCCGTGAATCGTGAACCGTAAACCGTGACAAGTAAGAGACGGTTTTTTATCTTGTCACGGTTTACGATTCACGGTTTACGATCATGCGTGTTTAATAATAACGCTCTCGATGATGTGGGCCGTGTGCTCGCAGCGATCAACGGCGGCTTCGAGCTTTTCGTAAATCTCTTTCCACTTGATGACGTGGAGCGGGTCGGGCGTGCCCTGAAAAAGCTCGCCGAGCGCCTCGTGGTAGAGGTCGTCGCCCTCGTTCTCAAGCCTGTGGATTTCGACGAGTCGCGGCGCGATGCTCGAAGGCCGCTCTAAGGTTGAGACGACCTCGTGGAGCTGCACGGCCATGCGCTGTATAACGTCGGCGAACTGACGCGCGTAGTTGGTGCTTTCGCGGACGTTATACATGACCATCGCGCGCGCGGCGTCGTCAATCAGGTCAACGATGTCGTCGAGCGAGCCTGAGAGCATGTATATGTCCTCGCGGTCGAAGGGCGTGATGAAGGACGAGTTGAGCTTTGTGGAGATGCTGTGCGTCAGCTCGTCGCACAAATGCTCGATGGCCTTTATCTGCCTGAGGTGCTCTCGATAGTCGCCGCCCTTATCCGCGAGCATCTCCACGAGCTTGCTCGCCGCGTCGTAAATGTACGAGGTCATCTGCCGGAAGAGGACAAAGTATTGCTCTTCCTTCGGAATCAGGCTGAAGCGTGCCATGAAAGGATTTTTCTCCGTGTCGCGCTGAAGTTAAAGAGAGCAAAAATATAGTCTAACGGCGGAGTGTTGTCTATACGCGAAATGAATTCAAACTGAAAACAACCTTAACGACGATGCGGCGAAAGACGCCGACACTAATCGCGGCGAGTTGTCCGGCGGAGTTGCTTCGTCGTATGCTCGTCGCCTGAAACCTGACTCTCCCACGGCGCGGTTGTAAACGAAAAGATGACGGATTCACACTTTGAACGAGTAGTCTGCCTGCTCCGCTTGGAGGCGGAGGCAATCGAGCGAACCACCGCGCGGCTCAGTCGCGAAGAGGTCGAGCGCGCGGTCGCTCTGCTGGCCGCGTGCCGCGGCAAGGTCGTCACAGTCGGCGTAGGCAAGTCGGGCCACATCGCGCAGAAGATCGCCGCGACGCTCACAAGCACGGGCACGCCCGCCGTCTTCCTGCACCCTTCGGACGCGCTTCACGGCGGGATGGGAGTAGTTCTCGGCGACGACCTCGTCATCATCGTCAGCAACAGCGGCGAGACGGCGGAGATACTTGAGCTTCTGCCGTACTTGCAACACCGCCGCGCGCCCGTCGTCGCGATTCTCGGAAATCTCAACTCGACGCTCGCGCGCCGCGCGGACGTTACGCTCGACGCTTCGGTCGAACAGGAAGCGTGCCCGCTCAACCTCGCGCCGACCACAAGCACAACGGTCGCGCTCGCCGTCGGCGACGCGCTGGCGATGACGTTGATGGAGGTCAAGCGCCTGACGCCGGAAGATTTCGCGATGAACCATCCGGGCGGTCGTCTGGGCAAGCGGCTCACGCTGAAGGTGTCGGACCTGATGCACGGCGGGGAAGAGAATCCTACCGTCCCGGTCGGCGCGACGCTCCTCGAAGTCGTGCAGGCGATAAGCCGCGGCGGACTCGGCGCGGTCAACGTCGTCGCCGAAGAATCGCGGCTCGCGGGCGTCATAACGGACGGCGACGTGCGAAGGGCTTTGCAGCGCGTGAAGCTCGCAGACCTCCCGGAGCTTACCGCCGTGGGCGTGATGACGCGCGAGCCGGTCGTCGCGCGCCCCGACATGCTCGCGCACGCCGCGCTGCAACTGATGGAGAACCGCCCGTCGCAGATAAACGTGCTTCCGGTCGTCGAAGATGATGGCCGCTGCGTCGGACTGCTGCGCCTCCACGACATCGTGCGGAGCGGACTCTGAAAAATGAAAGCGTTGATAACAGGAATGTAGGGGCAGGGCTTGTCCTCGGCCCGCGTTACGGAGGAATTAACATGGATGGACAGGATAAAGACAAACGCAGAAGTCAGAACGCTGAACGATGAACTGAAAGACAAGTTGGGTTCAGTTCATCGTTCAGCGTTCTGACTTCTGACTTTTCTTCCTCCTGTCCATCCCTGTTAATTCCTTCTTCCGTGCGGAGACGGGCAGGGACAAGCCCTGCCCCTACAGCGCTGCGAAGTTGGGTGTGAGAATGATGAAAGTCTTTTTGTGTTTGTGTGTGCTGGCGCTGGTTTGCGCGCCGATGTTGAAGGCGTCGGCGCGCGCTGAGCGCGTGAGTCCGGCGGGCGAGGTCGTCGTGGTTTTAAGCGAAGAGTTTCTGAACTCGTTGCTCGAAGCCGTCGCTTCGCAGCCGGAGCCGCCGAGCTTCGCTCTGTCGAAGGAGGGCGACGCGAACAGGAAGTGCGCGGGGCAAGTTCAGCTTCTGCGCGAGGCCGTAGGCACGCGCACGGCGGTGCGTTTTGTTGACGGGCGCATCACCGCGCCGGTCGCCTTCCGCGGCTCATACGAAGCGCCGCTCTTCGGCTGTCTCAACTTCGAGGGCTGGGCCGACACGGCCTTCCAACTGGAGTTCGATCAGGCGAAACAGACTTTGGGCGCGCGCGTCACAGTCCGCGACCTTAAATTGAAGAACGTGCCCACCTCTTTGCTCGGCGGCGGACTGACGGGGCTTGTGCAGGACTCGATTGACAATCGCGTCAACCCCGTCCAAATCCTCCGCGCCGAACAGCTCGGCGTTCCCCTAATGCGTGGGAACAATCTGCGCCTGCGCGCGCGCGAAGTGCGCCACGAAGTCGTCGGGAAAGAGCTGCGCCTGCGTATCGTCTACGAGACCGTGACGGAGGAGTAGTTCGACAGAGCCGCGAGCAGAAGCGAGCTAGCGCCTAAGCGGGAGAAAATTAACAGGGATGGACAGGATTTACAGGATAGAAAAGCATTTGCCTTCATCCTGTTCATCCTGTCCATCCCTGTTAATTCTTTCCGTGAAGCTGAGGCTAGCTCGCTACCGCTCGCGGCTCTGTTAAATTGCCGTGGCGAGGCTGACGCCGACGGGCATGTCAACGATCTCCCAAGCCGACTCGTCGCGCAGGAGCTTCGACATGAGCGCGGCGTGCAGGAGGTGGCCGCTGCGCTCGGCGCGCACCCTGCCGAGAAGGGGCATGCCGAGCAGCGCGAGATCGCCGATGATGTCGAGTATCTTGTGACGCACGAACTCGTCCGCGCTCCTCAGAGGCTTTTCGTTCAGCATCCCGTCGGGCGAGAGGACGATTGCGTTATCCAGCGAGCCGCCGCGTATGAGGCTTGCGCGACGGAGCGCTTCTATCTCTTCCGTAAACCCGAAGGTGCGCGCGTGCGAAATCTCGCGCACGTAAGCATCGGCATCGAGCGCGTCGAAGCGCATCCGCTGCACGCCGATGAGCGGATGCTTGAAGTCAATCATGCAGTCAATCTCCCAAGACTCGTGCGGCTCTACGAGGACGCGGCGGTTGCCCTGCTCGACCTCGACGCGATGACGCACGCGCAACGCGCGCCTCGTAGCAGGCTGCTCTACAACGCCCGCGCGCAAAATCATCTCCGTGAAGTCGTCCGCCGAGCCGTCCATGATCGGCATCTCAAGGTTGTCAACTTCGACGTAAACGTTGTCCACGCCCAGTCCACGAAGCGCGGACAGAAGATGCTCGACGGTCGAGAGCATGACGCCCGTCCGCATCAAGGTCGTCGCGTAAGAGCAATGGGCTATAAGCTCGACCGACGCCGGAATCTCGAAGTCGTCGAGGTCTGTGCGGACGAAGACGTAGCCTGTGTCGGGCGGCGCGGGCCGCAGCCGAAGGCGGACGGGCACAGCCGTGTGCAGGCCCAAGCCATTCGTTTCGACGGGCGCGGCGATGGTCGTCTGTTTTATCAAGGCGAGGCGTCGAGCCTTTCAACTTTTCGCGCGTAAGCGCGCGCGTTTAGAGAGAACAAAAATATAAGAGCAATGTTCATGCCGCATCCTGCAATCGCGTTTGGCAGTAGTTAATTAACACGGGCGTTCATCTGCTGTTACTCTTTGACAACACATTGAGCGCTTCTTGCGGCCCATCCGCCACAACTTCGCCGGGCTACAGGCGCGAAGCGCGCAGAGCTTTCAGCCCGAATGTGTTGTGCGAAGCGCGTGCGTCGAAGAGGCGCTAAAAAATCGTTAGCTCCTTAACAAAAAAAGAGCGTACGAAAAAAAAAGGTTGACGCGCAGCCGCCGGTAGGCTTAGAGTGCAGCGCTCAAACTGGTTTCGCCGATCATTTCATTAAAGCTTTCCAGCCCGCTTCGGTTCCCGCGGGGCCTCGCTCGCACGGTCTTACCATTCAAGTCAGCGCGTTTAGAAACCATTCCGGTTGGTTAATCCACAAGCTTCTAAGGAGTTCCCCTTATGAATCGTAATGCATCCACGATGCGTGTCCCCCTGAAAAATCGCTCGCTCTCCATGATACTTTCAGCGCTGCTCTCGTCGGCGCTGGTTCTCATCCCCGTCCTGCCGATACAACCCGCACACGCGGGCGCGGACGGGCGGAATGTAAAGTCGCCCGAAGTTGCGCCCGCGCGCAGCGCCCCGCTTAGCCCCGCGCTCGCGGCGCCCTTAGCTCCATCTCTCACCGCTACTAAAGTGGACTCTTTCGCAGACCCCGACGGCGACAACAAGGCCGAGCCGGGCGACACCATCACCTACACCGTCACGATAACCAACAACGGCACGGACGCTACGAACGTCGTCTTCAACGACACCATAGACCCGAACACGACGCTCGTCCCCGGCTCCGTACAGACGCAGCCCATCGCGGCGAACGACAGCTACAACGTTCTCGGCAACATCCGTATACAACCCAACGCCGCGTCGGGCCTGCTCGCCAACGACTGCGATCCCGACAACGGCGGCACGTGCAGCAGCGCGGGACTCTCGGCCTCCGGGCCGTCCAGCTCTGCTCAGGGCGGCGACGTTACGGTCAACGCCGACGGGAGCTTCAGCTACAACCCGCCCGCCGGTTTCGAGGGCGCTGACAGCTTCACATACACCGTCACGGACGCTTCGGGACATAACGACACCGCGACCGCGACGTTCACGGTCAACGAGATGGTCTGGTTCGTTGACAACACCGCCGCGCCGGGTGGCGACGGTCGTCTGACCAATCCTTTCAACAGCCTCGCCCCCTTGAACGGCGCGGGCGACCCTGACGAGTCCTTCGACGTGATCTACGTCCTTCAGGGCGCGGGCGCATACGGCGGCGGCATCGTCCTCGAAGACAACCAGAGGCTCGCAGGGCAGGGAACGAGCCTCGACGCGGCGCTCGCGGTCTACGGCATCACCGTGCCGCCGCACAGCGACGCGCGACCGGCGGCGACCGGCGCTCCGACGCTCGCCAACGCGGGCGGCGATGTCATCACGCTCGCCAACAGCAACCACGTCTCGTACATCAACGCGAGCGCAGTCGCGCCCGCATCCTCGGCCATATCGAGCAACGCGGCGGGCGGCTCGACCGTCGTTGACAACGTCGGCGCGAGCGCGAGCGGCGCGGCCAACGGCGTCGGCCTCCTCAACCACGCGGGCGCTCTGTCCGTGACGAACAGCTCGGTCTCGTCCAACAGTACGGGCACGGCGGTTCTCGCCAACGGCGGCTCGACCGGCATCACTTTCACCAGCACGACCGTCAGCCAGAACGTGGGGCGCGTGGTTGACATACAAAACCGCACGGGCGGGGCCGTCAGCTTCAACGGCTCCTCGACCGTGACGGGGACGAACGGCTTAACGGACGCCGTCGTCCTTCTCAATAACACGGGCGGCTCTGCCGTCATCTTCAACGCCGCCGTCCAGCTCAACACCAACGCGGCAGGCGCGCGCGGCCTCGTCGCCGACAGCACGGGCTCTTTCAACCTCGTCATGGCGGGCGGCGGCAGCGCCGTCAGCTCCACGGGCGGCGCGGCGGTTGACATCGAAGACATCAACGTCAACATCCAAATCGCCACCACCTTCTCGACCGGCAGCAACGCCAACGGCGTCCGCGTCAACAACGTCACCGGCTCGGCCTCCTTCGGCAACACCGCGGTCAACACCTCGACAGGGACGGGCGTGCTTCTGACGAACAACGCCGCGAGCATCACCTTCACAGACCTCGACATCGCGCCCGCGGCGGGCCAGCGCGCGCTGCACGCCACGGACAACTCCGGCGTGATTACCTCGGCCAGCGGCACCGTCGCCACGACGACTGCTGTCGCCGTCGAGATCACGAGCGCGTCCGGCAGCACGCCGCTCAACGTGCAGCTCACGAGCGTCTCAGCCAACGGCGGCGCAAACGGCATCTTGCTGACGAACACCACTTCGTCCGGCAGCCCCGGCGGCTTCAACGTCAACGGCGACGGCACGAGCGCGCGCAACGGCACGGGCGGCACCATCACGGCGACGACCGACGACGGCGTCCGCCTCGATAACGCCGCAGGCGTCACTTTGCGCTCGATGAACCTGACGAATAACGGCGACACCGTCTCGGCCCTGCTCGCCACCAACGAGAGCGCGTTGGGCGAGCACGCCGTCGAGGCAGTTGATGGCAGCAACATCACCCTCTCGGGTGTGCTCGTGCAGAACCCCGCGGCCTCCGGCCTGCTCGGGCTGAACCTGACGGGCACCAACCGCATCAACCTCGACAGCCTCTTCACCGACATTGACAACGCACAGACGCACGGCGTCTTCCTCTCGAACAGCGGCGTCAACCTGACGCTCTTCGAGATCAACGATTCCGACTTCACCAACTCGGACACGGGAGCCTCGATGGTCTTCATCACCAACGGCGGCACGGCCAACATGACGGTCGAGGTGGAGAACGGCTGCGTCTTCGAGGCGCTGAACAATCAGGCCGTCACCCTCTCCGCCGGGGCGACCGTCAGCACGACCGGCACGCTCACCTCCACGGTCAACGGCAACATCTTCCGCAACGCCGCCGGCACTGCGGAGAACAACGTGGGCGCGCTCGTCAACAACGGCGCGACGCACAACTCCACCATCGAGGCTAACCTCTTCGACAACGTCGCCGAGAACGGGGGCATCGCCAACACCTCGATCATCCGCACGCAAAACAGCGGCGGCAAGATGACGGCGGTCGTTAAGGGCAACACCGTCCAGAACATCAGCTACGCGGTGGCCGGGCGACACGTCATCGGCCACA
>DASQLL010000140.1:0-7851 GCA_035630035.1 Pyrinomonadaceae bacterium
TGACGGCGGCTGAGCGCGTCTGACTCGCGTTGTCGAGACCGTCGCTGATGAGGACGACGATGCGGCGTTCGTCGGGCTGTCGCGCGTTTGAGGCGAACGCGCGGACGGATGCAAGCGCGGCGTCGAAGATGGCGGTGCTACGGTCTGCGAGCGCGGCGATTTGAAAAGCGGGGCGTGCGCGCCGCAGGTCGGTCGTGAAGGGGAGCGTGAGTTCCGGCTGCTCGCGAAACTGCATGACGGCGACGCGGGAGCCTGCGCCGAAGCGCGAGAATATCGCGAGCGCGGTCTCGCGCTGCTGCGTGATGATGTCGCGCGTGCTGCCCGAAGCGTCTAGGAGGAAGAGGAGCGCGACGCGCTCAGCGCCCGCGGCGAAATAGACGGCCTCGACGGGCTGGCCGTTGTCGCGCACCTCGAAGTCGCGCAGCGCGAGGCCCGCTACGCGAAGGCCACGTCCGTCCGTGACGGAGACGGGAATCGTCACGAGGTCTGTGTTGACGCGGACGACTTCATCGGGGGGCAGTTCGGGCGCGTCCTGCGCCGAAACGGCTTGAAGGCCGAATTTTAGAAGGAGCGTTAAGGTGAGCGTAGCGAATAAAAAGGCGCGGGCGCGACGGGACGAGTTTGGCCGCCGTGGTTTCTTCGCGGGTGAAAGTGTCATGCCGCCGCCCGTCTAAAACAGGAAGCGTCCCAGAAAGAGAATGCTCAGGATGACGGCGAGCGTGATGATGATGATCTTGATGAGAGTCACAGCCGATTCCTCACTGTGAAAGCGAAAGCCCTTGCGCCTTGTTCGAGAAGCGATTTTATCGGCGCAGCAAGCGATGTGTCAACGTCTGACGCGTGTCGGCTAAATCCTGCTCTGATGTCATTTTCAATAGAACAGTACGCGAAAACAGCCTGAATGGTTCCGCGCGCGCGCGCCTGTGAAAGCCGGGCAAACGAAACGCTCGCGGCTTCATCAAAGACCGGACTGATGCTATATTCAGTTCCAACGATTACCGCAGGGAAAGTCGAAAAATTTGGGCCTGAGACTGAGACGAGATTGGAAAGGAATTGTGCGAGCGCGCGCCGCGACGGGCTTAGTCTTGCTCGTCCTGATGGCGCACGCCTTCGTCGCCAGTACGTCCCACTTTCACCGTCTCGCAGGCGCGACTGCGCCCGTCTACTCCGGCGCGGCTCTGAGCGCGAATGAAGAGTCGCAGGACGCGCCGCCCGCAGGCGGCCACGCGCAATGTCTCGTCTGCCGACTCCAACGCAATTTCGTCTCAGACCTTCAGCAGTTGATCCCTGTGGTCGCCGCGCCTCCCGCGACGGCACAAGTTTTCGAGACACACACAGACACTTCCGTCCACAGCGTCCGTTTCCTATCTCCTTCAGGACGCGCGCCCCCGCACGCATAAACCGAGTCCGGGTTTCTCTCCGCTCAATTAAGACGTTCGCTCGTATCTCGACAGGCACTCGTGCCGATGTCGAGGACGAAAGCAACGCTGTTCATATTGTGCGGAGCTAATCTCGGACGACTTCCGAACGCGACGTGCGTGTGCGAGCAATTAATGCGCGCGCTTTGTCAGAAACGAAAAGTTCGTTGAGGAGAAGGTTCATGCGACAGAAAAAATATCATGCGGCAATTTTATTCGCGCTCTTGTTTCTAATTTCACCGGCCCGTAGTTTCGCTCAGGCAACTTTTGTCGGCGAGTTGTTCGGACAAGCGGCACGCACCGGGGGAAGTAGCGTGCGCGGCACCATCAAACTGGCCGACGGCGGGACGCCTCTGCACAACGTCATCGTCAACCTCGTGCAACTGAGACGCTCGACCGAAACGGACGAGAACGGCGCATACGAATTTCAAAACGTACCGCCGGGCAACTACACCATCCTCGCCCACATGGAAGGCTTCCCCGACGCGACGCGGCAGGTCACGGTCGCCGCGGGCGGAGCCGTCACGCTTGATTTCGAGTTGCGCCTGACGGGCTACAGGGAAGAGGTCACCGTCACAGCATCGGGCAGCGAGCAGTCAACTTTCGAGTCGTTCCAGTCGGTCAACACGCTCGACGCGCTCACGCTCTCGCAGAAGAGCAACCCTTCAATCGGCGAAGTGCTGGACAGAGAGCCGGGCGTTGCGAAGCGGAGTTTCGGCGCAGGCTCGTCGCGCCCGGTCGTGCGAGGCTTCGACGGCGACCGGGTGCTTGTGACGCAGGACGGCGCTTCGACGGGATCGCTCGGCTCGTCGTCGGGCGACCACGCCGAGCCGATTGACGTTTTGTCGCTTGAACGCCTCGAAGTCGTCAAAGGCCCGGCCACGCTTCTCTACGGCAGCAGCGCGACGGGCGGCGTCGTCAACGCGGTCACGGGCCACGACTACGCTCACGAGGGCTGGCGCGGCTACTTCACGGGCGTCGGCGGCACGACGAACAATCAGGGCGCGGCGAGCGGAGGCGTCGAGTACGGCACGGGCAAATGGATGTTCTGGGGCAACGGCACGCTCCAGCGCACGGGCGATTACAACACGCCCGCGGGCCGCGTCGAGCAATCGTTCACGCGCGGCGGCAGCGGCACGCTCGGCGTCGGCAGGTATGGAGACAAGAACTTCGCGAGCTTCACATACGGCTTCGACCAACGACGCTACGGCATCCCCTTCGCCACGTTCTTCGAGACGGGCGGCGAGGAGACAGGCTCGGACGTGAGCATCAAGGCGCGGCGTCACAACTTCAAATTCAACGGAGGGTGGCGCGACCTCGGCGGGTTCGTGAGCGGCTTTAGGCTCACGCTTGACTACAGCGACTACGCGCACGACGAGCTTGAGGGAGAAGAGGTCGGCACGCACTTTACGAACAAGAACTTCATGTTCCGAGGCGTGTTCGACCAGCGCAAGACCGGACGATTCACGGGGAGCTTCGGCTTTTCGGGTTTCCACCGCGACTTCAACTCGGTCGGCCTCGAAACTTTGGCCCCGCACACGCTTCAGAACAACTTCGCCGTCTTCGGACTTCAGGAGATAGGCTTCGAGCGCGTGAGATTCCAGCTCGGCGGGCGCGTCGAGCACAACAGTTACAACCCCGACGGCCTGATTGACCGCTCGTTCACGGGCTTCTCCGGCGCGGCGGGCATCCGCGTCGGCCTCTGGAAAGATGGGGCGTTCGTCGCAAACTACACGCACTCGTTCCGCGCGCCCGCGCTCGAAGAGCTTTACAACAACGGCCCGCACATCGGCAATCTAACCTTCGAGATCGGCAATCCGAACCTCAAGCGCGAGCGCAACGACGGCATTGACTTCTCGCTGCGCCACTCGTCAAAGCGCGTCAAGAGCGAGGCGAATTTCTACTACTACAACATCAAGGACTTCGTCTTCCTCGCGCCCACGGGCGAGATTGAGGACAATCTCATCGAAGCGGAATACGCACAGGCCGACAGCCGTTTCGTCGGCACCGAGGTGAGCCTCGACCTCGCGGCGCACGAGAACCTCTGGATCAATCTGGGCTACGACTACGTGAACGCGCAGTTGAAAGAGACTGGCACGCCACTTCCGCGCATCCCGCCGATGCGCGGTCGCGTCGGCCTCGATTGGCGCTACCGCAACTTCAACCTGAGGCCGGAGGCCGTCTTCGTCAAAGATCAAGACCGCATCTTCCCGACCGAGACGCGGACTGCCGGGTACGCGCTCTTCAACGTGACCGGGTCTTACACGCTCGCGCGCCCGCACTACGCGCAAATCTTCTCGGTCAGCGCGTTCAACCTCGGCGACCGCCTCTACCGCAACCACCTCTCCTTTATCAAAGACCTCGCCCCGGAGATCGGTCGCGGCGTGCGCTTCAGCTACACGATCCGTTATTTCTAAAACGGAAACTCAAGCACGAATCAGTGGGCGCGGAGGACATACTCGTTCTCCGCGCCCATGTGCTTTGTGGCGTCGTGCGGGGACATTGTGACGGTGGGTCAGAACCGGGAGCGGCAGCGACCGGGTGCGGCGCGCACTATCACAAAAGCCGGGTGTCGGCCAAGACCTACCCGGTCGCTAACGCTCCCGGTACTGATTCGCGGTTCGTTAGTGTTGACTCGTATGTTTTAATGTCAGTTGTGACTGTGTGCGTTCGAGTGACCTTCTTTACGTTAGTTCGTAGCCGACAGATCGCCGGAAGATACGGCGCGACAAACTCGCGCGGCGCGTCGAAGGGCTTCCTTCGTTTGAGTCTCGCGCTTGTGTGCCTTCTTTGCCTCGCGGCGTCCGCGTCGGCCCGTTCGCTGGAAGTGAAGATAACGGTCGCGTCGGTCAGTCCCGCGCGCATACACGTCGAGGGGCGGAGAGCGGATGGCGCAACCGCATGGTCGTTCCGCAATTTTTACGGATCGGCGGGCGGACTCGCCGAGCGCATCGAGAACCTCGTCCTCTCCGATGAAGGCGGCGCTGAAGTAGCTGCGCGAATGCTCGCTCCCGGCGAGTTCACAGCCGCGAAAGCCGCGACGCGTTTCAGCTACTATCTCAAGCTCGACCCTCCCGCCTTCGTCTCCGACGCGTCTCACGTCTCGTGGCTCACGACAGACCGCGGACTCTTGATGCCGGGCGACATCCTGCCGCTACCGTTGACTGATGCGAAAGTTGAGATCGTCCTCCCGTCGGGTTGGAGCGTCTCGACCGTCGAGACGAATAACGGCAAAGGCGTGTTTGACGTGACTGATGCAGAGAAGTCTGTGTTCTTCATTGGTCGTAACATAAGGGAGCGGAATGTGCGTGTCGGCGAGTTGAAGTTCACACTCGCGACTGCGGGCGAATGGGCGTTCTCCGACGGCGATGCCGAAGACTCCGCACGCGACATTCTCAAAATTTACGAAGATATGATCGGCGGTGCTACCCGGCAACGTTCGATGCTGGTGTTGTCAGCACAGCCTCAAACGGCGGCGGCAGGAAATCTCTGGAACGCGGAGACGCGCGGCTCGACGGTCGTGCTGGTGTCCGGTCGTCTGCCCTCAAAACTCGCAGCGCTCGCGCAACTGGACGGCGCGCTGTCACACGAGCTGCTGCACCTTTGGATACCGAACGGCCTCGCGCTCGAAGGCGATTACGACTGGTTCTACGAGGGCTTCACAAACTATCAGGCGTTGCGCGTCGGCATGCGGCGCGGGCAGTTGACCTTTCAAGACTATCTCAACGCGCTCGGTCGAGCGTTCGACGCCTACAAGTCCGCGCGGAGCGCGAAAGAGATTTCACTCATCGAAGCGTCAAAACGCCGATGGCCGAACAGCAACTCTCTCATCTACCACAAAGGGATGCTCGTCGCGCTACTGTACGATCTCACGCTCATGCGCCAGACCGGCGGCAAAAACTCGCTCGGCGATGTCTATCGCGAGCTGTTCAGACTTTACGGGCAGGGTGCGAAACGCGTTGACGGTAATCGCGCCATCATCGAGCTTCTGAGCGGCATGCCGGGTATGCGAGATTTCGTCGAACGTTACGTATCGGGGGAATCGGAAATAATTCTCGGCCCGATGATCGAGGCTTTCGGCCTGAGGATAGAACCCGGCGGCGCGCGAACGCATATAGGCGTCGCCGAGTCGCTCGACCGGGGACAGCGGGAATCGCTCCGCAAATTGGGGTACAATGGCACGTCTGGCTCGGAAGCGCGCAGGCTTCACGAGCAGATGAAACGGCGACCGCCTAGATGATTATTAGGCGCGCAGCGAAAGCGAAGTTGAGACAACGCGCGTCGCCCCTGTCCAACAGTCCAACCATTCAAGGATGTTCGAGTGGCAATGAATCTCAGCAAGCTTGTCATCATTCTCTTAATCGTTTGCACAGCCTCTGCGTGCAGCGCCATCGCAGGCAAGGAGGAGACGGGTTATGTCATAGCCCTCCACACGCAGGTAAGAAGCTCGACCGCGGTCGTGGCCGCCGACCTCAAAGAAGTTGTGCGTGGTGATGAGTTGGAAATACTCGACTCAATCAACGTGCCTGAAACGGGAGAGCGCTGGCTCCACGTTCGCACGCGCGACGCTGAGCCAATCGAGGGTTGGATCGAAGCGCGCAACGTCATCTCACAAGAGATGGTCGGACGTTCGCGACAACTCGCCAAAGAGGACGAAGGCATCCCCGCGCAGGCCTCCGGCCAACTTCGCGCCAGCACGAACATACGCTTCTCGCCCGACCGCGCCGGCAATAACAACATCCTCATGAAACTCGAAACCGGCGCGAGGTTCGACATCGTCAGTTGGAAGCGCGTGCCGAGACCAAAGTCGCTGGAGACGACCGAAAGCGACGACGCACCGAAGGCGGGAGCGGTGGAGAAGGGGAGTTCCAAGCGGAAGAGAGATAAGGAAGAGCAGAAAGAGCCGGAAGAGGTGGACGAGCTTTGGTATAAGGTGCGCCTGCCATCTTCCATCTCGCCCGCGCCTGCCGGCTGGGTCTTTGGAAAGCAGGTTGAATTGACAGTCCCCAGCGACATTATTTTCTACCGCACCGGGCGGGAATTCGTCGCTTGGCAAAGGCTGGACGGCGACGATTCAACGGGCCAACAGTCAGGGCCGAAGGATAAGGATGCGGCTAAAGAAACGCGGCCCGGTAGCTGGGTGATTCTGGAAAAGAGCAGCGCCGAGGAAACGAACAAAAGCGACTCGCCTGACTTCGACCGCATATACGTGCTCGGCTACGACAAAGACAGGCAGGAACACTACACCGCATATCGAAGCCCCGATCTGACAGGATTTCTTCCTCTACGCATTGAGGGGAAGGGCGACGCGAAAACCTTTTCAGTTCGAGCGCAGAGTGATGGGCAGTTGAAAGAGATCAAGTTCCGCGCATACATCAATGAGAGAGGCTTGCTGAAAGTTGAGTCGCTTAGTGAGCTGCCACGGAACAATAAATCAAAGTGAAAAATGTGATTTTGTTCCTATTTTTTGCGGTAGGAATATGCTTCAATCTTGATTAAACCATGTGTCAAAAATTTAGCCGACGCTCGGTTGACAAGCAGTCTAAAATATCTATAATACCTCTTTGCCATAGACATGGTGGTTGACAGCAAGGTCAGTAAAGAGCGCGTTTGACGAGCCGCTTCTCTTTCGGTTTCTACTGAGAAAGAGAGCGGCTGTTTCATCGGCAAAAGTAATTTGCAGAGCCGCTTGACAAAGGCGCCGACCTAAGTTAAAGTCACCGTTTCCTCAAGACGAATAATTCTCGTCAGAGGGGCAACCGAAACGAATCTCGGACATCTAAAACTGGATTCGCTGAAAGCGGAAGCGATCTTTGAAAACTAGATAGAGCGTGTCCCAAAGATGACCTTTGAGAGCGACGCTGAGCGATAAAGCTCGGCGTACTCAAAACTCGAAAGAGTCATTATCGGATACAATTAACCAGTAACGATAATGTTCCAGAGATACAAACGAGAGTTTGATCCTGGCTCAGAATCAACGCTGGCGGCGTGCCTCAGACATGCAAGTCGAACGCGAAAGTCCCCTTCGGGGGATGATTAGAGTGGCGTCCGGGTGAGTAACACGTGGGTAATCTACCTTCGGGTGGGGAATAACAGTCGGAAACGACTGCTAATACCGCATAATGCAGCGGCACCTAATGGTGACAGTTGTTAAAGCGGGGGATCGCAAGACCTCGCGCCTGAAGAGGAGCCCGCGGCGGATTAGCTAGTTGGCAGGGTAACGGCCTACCAAGGCGACGATCCGTAGCCGGCCTGAGAGGGCGGACGGCCACACTGGCACTGACATACGGGCCAGACTCCTACGGGAGGCAGCAGTCGGGAATTTTGGGCAATGGGCGAAAGCCTGACCCAGCAACGCCGCGTGAAGGATGAAGCTTCTCGGAGTGTAAACTTCATAAGAATGGGACGAATAAGTGGGGGATAATACCCCCCA
>DASQLL010000141.1:0-17384 GCA_035630035.1 Pyrinomonadaceae bacterium
CGCTTCGACGCGCTCGCTGCACTGCTCGCACACGCGGTCGAGGACTGTGCCAAGCTCGTCTTTGCTGAGCGGCAGACGCAGAAACTCGCGCGCGCCCGCGCGCAAAGATCGAAGTATCAGATCGGGCGAGGCGTCGCGCGAGGCACAGATGACGGACGTTTGCGGGAACTCCGACGCAAGCCGCTCGACGAACTTAAAGGCCGGCTCGGCCTGCGCGCCGATTGTGACGACGGCCACGTCCGGGCGAAGGCGCTTGACCTCATCGTAGAGCTGCTCGATGTCGTCGCCGCCCGCCAGAAGCCGCGTGCGACCGTCCGCCGCGAGCGCGTCGCGCATCTCGCGTAACGATTCGAGTCCCGTGCTGAGAATGACGAAGCTAAGTTGCTTGCTCATCGTTGTTCCTTGGTGGGTTTGTGTCGTTTTGGGATGCGCCGCCCGTCGCCGCCCGTCGCTCGTCGCGCGTTTACATGTCGGGTGGCACGTAACCGGCGTTCTCCCCGGTCAGGGTCGTTCTGTAGGCCGGCATGCGTATGGCCGAGCCGAGCAGCGGCAGCACGAAGCCGTAGTCGAAGCTGTCAACGCTGACCGTCACCTTGCCTGCGCTGACGCCGAAGCTCGCGTAGCTGACCTGAACCTTGCTCGTGGTCAGACCACGAACGAGAGGCTGCGCCCCGCTCGCCGGCGACGGCGTGCCGTAGACGACGACGTTTTTCGTCCGCTCGATTGACGTTGACGAGCCTGTGCACGCGCCGTCGGAGGGGTTGCACTGGTTGACGGCGTAGCGCGCGCCGCGCCTTACACCGTCGGTCAGTGCGTTGTGCGTCCAGAGGAGGATGCCGAACTCCAGCACGGCGAAGATCACCGTCATGAAGATCGCCGCGGCGAGCGCGAACTCCACAAGCGCCGCGCCCCGCTCGTCCCGTTTGAATCTTTTCACACGCACCGACTTTGCCCTCCAAAACGCCTCGGCGTTTCAGTAGATATATTTCATCGTCACGCTCGTGCCGACGTTGCCGGCGAGTGACGCGCTCGTGATGCCGGTCAGTTTCCCTAAGTCGAGGATGGGCTTGTACTCGTAGTTGACGATACGCGCCGTGATTACCTGCACCCCGTCGGCGTTGGTCGTCTTCTGTATCTCGACGTTGCCGCACTCCATGTTCGGCAGGACGGGCGTTCCCGCGCACCCGGCGGATTGATTGCCGAAGACGATGAGGCTTTTGGCCTGATTGGTGTTCGTCGTGTCGAACGGGCGGCTGATGGCGTAGCGCGCGCCCGACCTCGCGGCCTTCGCGAGCGTCGAATAGATGTAGAAGTAGCGACCGAACTCCGCGACCGCGCCGAAGAACAGGAGCAAGATCGGCAGCACGAGAGCCATCTCGACGAACTGCGTGCCGCGCTCGTCGCGCAAGGCGAAGAAGCTAAGCCGCCGCCGCATCTTTCCGAGAGCCGAAAGCATCACGCGCCACCTCAACGGTAAAGTACGGGCACGGCCAGTTCAGTCATGCCGGGGCCGCCGTTCGGGTTGTAGCCGCCCGCGCCCACTATCGTGTGCAGGCCGATGTACTCGACCTGAATGTCTCCGCCGTTGCCGTTGCCGACGCTCGTGCGTAGGAAGAACGCGCCGATGCGGAAGACCTGTACGGAGTCGCGACCGTTGTCGAACTCGCTCTTCTTGACGATGGGGATCAGCACAACCCTTCGACCCCACTCGCCCGTCCCATGCGAGGGCGACTGGAAGTTTGCGCCGCTCTGCCCGCCGGGCTGCTGCGTGTCGAGGTACTGCTGGTATGTGATTCCCTCTTTGACGTTCACATCGGGCGGGTACGTCACGGGGTCGAGATGGCTGGCGTACTCGCCGAAGCGCGTGTTGATGCCCTGCCTGACCGCGCCGGAAGTAACGCCCGGCTTCGTCCCCACGTAGTCGCCCACGCCGACGAAGGTATGCACGCCGTTCGCAAGCCCCGTGCGGTCGTCGCTGCCGCCCGATCCGTCAATGGCGAGTATCTGATAGTTGCCGGGGGTGACATCGTCGCCGGGCGCGCGCCGTATCGTGTACATGTTTCCGGGGAGGATGTCGTCGCCGTCGTTGTCGGTGATGACGGAGACGGGCAGCACGCGCTCGAAGTAGTTCGGGGCGACGGACATCCCCGCCACTGCGTTTGCGCCGACGTTGCGCGAGCCGCCCAGCACGACCGAGGCGAAGAAGACGTTGACGGGCTTTGCGGGCACGGTGACTTTGACGAAACGGATGCTCGACGCCACGGCCTTCGCGCCCGACTCGTTGTAGTCCGCGCTCGTGTCGAAGTCGCGCAGGTTGACGGCGAAGCGCACGTCCGAGCGGCCTACGGTCGCGCCCTTCTTGTTGAACTCGTAGCTGTTGAGCGAGCTGACGGCGATGTCTGTCGCCTTCGTGATGCCGCCGTCGTCCGAGTTGAGCGACGCGGCGGCGGACAGAGCAGCCGCGTCCGCGGCGTTCTGCAACTCCGTCTTCACAAGATAGAGATGGCTTATGTCAACGCACATCCCCGTCGCGAGGAGAAAGGCGAGCATGCCGAGCGTGCTTATAGCCAGCACCGATCCGCGCTCACCTCTTCTTCCGACGCGCGAACGCGATTTTTTGATGAACGACATTTCAGCCCCTCCCTTATGAAACCTCGCCCGCTCACGGCGGGTCACACCGGCGTTACCAGTGCGGCGCGCGGTCGGTTGGCCGCGCGCCGCATTTTCAAGAGCCGCTTACTTCTGCTCTTTCGTCACGGGCGCAGCCGCGACCGCTTTGGGCGCGGTCTCAGTCGTGGACTTAACGGCTTCGGCCTTCGTCGAAGCATCCTTCGAGGGCGCGCTCGTCTCTGTGGCGCTCGTCTTGTCGCCCGTCGAGAAACCGCTTGGCCCCTGTATGCCTTCGCCCTTCGGCTCGACGCCGAGCGGCGACTCCTTCTTCAGCCCGTCGAGTCCGCGCATCGCGGGCAGGTCGTCGCGGTTGACGGGTTTGACGAGCTGCGCCGTGATGATGAACATCAGCTCGGTCTCCTGCTTCTGGAAAGACTTCGACTTGAAGAGATTGCCGAGGATCGGGATGTCGCCCAGCACGGGAACTTTGGAGAACGAGCTGACCTCGGTGTTGTCGAGCAGGCCCGCGAGCGCGAAGCTCTGTCCGTCGCGAAGCTCGACGCCCGTCTTCGCGCGGCGCGTGCGAAGCGCGGGGATTAGGAAGCCGTCGAACTTGACGCCGTTGGCGAAGTCTATCGTCGAGACTTCAGGCTCAAGCTCAAGCCGTATGTGGTCTTCGTCAATGATGGTCGGCTTGAAGTTGAGGCGGACGCCGTACTCCTTGAAGACGATGGTTATCCCGGACTTCTCGCCGGAGTTCTGCACCATCGGCACGGGGAACTCTCCGCCCGCGAGGAAGCTCGCGTTCTGGCCGTCCATCGCGATCAGGTTAGGCTCGGCCAGCTCGCGCAGCGCGCCCTGCGTCTTTAAGGCGTGGATGAACGCCTGCGTGCCCACGGCGTTGTTGAAGAGGAAGAGATTGACGGCGGAGCCTGCGAAGGTCGAGAACATCGAGCCGTTGTCCACCTTCGAGAGCGACGCAGGCCCCGAAGGGTTCGTGAACACGGACGTGCCGTTGTTCGCAGACGCGAGCGAGCCGCCCAGTTCCCTGCCGCGGCTGCGGCTAACTTCGGCGACGCGAACCTGAAGTTGCACCTGCGCCATGTCCTTCGCAGGGGAGGTGAGCATGTTGACGGTCTTGAAGCCCGCGGCCTGCACGACCTGATCCACCTGCTCGCCCTTCTTCGCGTCGCTCACGTTGCCGGAGATGACGACCGAGCCGTTGGCTTGGCTCAGACGTATGTCGTCTTTCGGAAAGAGCGCGCGAATCTGCGCGTCTATGAGCGAGAGGTTCGTTCGGACGAACACGTCGAAGACGAGGAAGCGACCGCCCTTCTGCTCCCACGCGATGAAGTTGACTTGGCCGAACGCCTTGCCGTTTACGAGAACCTGATCGGGCGCGACGAGAACGGCCTCGGCGATTTCGGGGTTCGAGACCGAGAAGCGACCGATGGGCTTGTCGAAGTTGATGACGCGCGACTGGCCGACGAGGACGTTTATCGCCGTCGGCTCGGCTTCGCCGTCCGTGAAGACGGACTTGACGGAAGACGACTGCGACTGCGCGTGCGACATGGCGGCTGTGAGCAAAACGAAAGCGCACGCGAGCGCGAAGCGGCTGGGGATTCTGGAACTGTTCAGCATGATTCTCTGGCTCCTGTTGGCAGCTTTTAGCTGTTAGCTATTAGCTGTTAGCTTAAAGGCGAAAGGCAGAAACGCGACCGTAAGGGAGCGTGTCTGGTTGCAAATACACGCTCCCTTACGGTCGCGTTTCTGCCTTTTGCGTAGCTAACAGCTCCTCACGGAAAATCTACGTTGCGCTTTCTCGCGCCCTCGAACATCTCGACCGTTGCGCGCGGCGTGGGCGCGGGTTTCGGCTCCGCCTTCGGCTCTGCCGGGGCGAGCGCTTGCGGGCGCATGTAGACGGGGCGCGGCGCGGCGGCGACAGGTTTTTGCGCGGGCTGCTCGCTCTTGAGCGAGCCGGGGTCGGGCTGCGGCGCTGCATGCTCGCCGCCGAGAAGGATTCGCTTGTCAACGCCCTGCGTCTGCTCGTCGCCCTGATCCACGGAGTTACGCATGACGAGTTGCAGCTTGCCCTCGCTCGACGCGAGCGCGAGTTTTTCGGCCTGCTCCGGCGTGACTTGAAGCGTCACGGCCTTGACCTGCTGCGCGTCGCGGTCGTCGTTCTTCGGCTGGTCAATACTCTGGCCGCTTGCCAGCACCTTGATGTTCTGCAAGACGATCTTCGAGATCGGCCCCTGATTGCTCGTCCTGTCGCCCGAAGGCTCTATGACGACGACCACGTCAACGAGCGCGCCGGGACGCGCGAAGCCCGCGACGCCAACCACGTCGTCCACCTTGACGGTCATCGCGCGATAGCCTTCGGGGATTACGGCGGACAGACCTGCCGCAGCGCCCTCAGGCGCGAGCTTGTAATCAGTCATAGGCTCGCGCGGGGCGATGCCGACGACGGCGACGCGCCCGACAACCTTTTCAACCGACTCGAAAGTGCCGTCGGGCAGCGCGTCCGTGGGAACACGCACGACGGTCAACTGCTCGGCGACGAGTTTTGTGCCCACGGGGATTTCAACCTTCGCGACCACAACGCTCTGCATGTTCGCCGTCAGCGCCTGCGCGCTCGACAGGTAACGACCGACGGCGACCGCCGCCACGAGACCGAAGACGGTCGCGCCAACAAGCACGACTAAGAAACGTTTGTTACGCATCACGTATGTTCTCCGAAGTAGAGTGCAGCCAGACCCCATGCCCGCCGCCGTTATGTGCGAAAGAGGAAGAGCGAGATCAGGCTGCCGAAGGTGATGGCGACGCCATACGGAATCGTCTTGCGGCGATCCGTGGGGACGGCCAAGCGCGGAAGCTTCCAGCCGGGCAGCAAGCCCACGAGCAGCATCAGAATGTTTTGTAGCGTCGCGCGAACCGACCCCGTGCGCAGCATCGTGACGACGCCGAGCGCGCCGCCTGTAAGCACAACGACGAAGAACGTCGGCAGCACGAGCGACGCGCCGATAACCGAGCCGATTGCGGCGAAGAGCTTCACGTCGCCCGCGCCCATCGCGCCGAAGACGTGGAGTATGAACATCAGTGTGAAAGCCAAAAGGCATCCGCCCAGACTCGCGAGCGCGCCGCCCACTCCGCCGCCGACCGAGTTCACTATCAGCCCTGTCATGAGCGTCGCCAGCACGAACGTGTTCGGGATGCGGCGATAGCGCACGTCGTAGTAAGTGATGACGAGCGCGAGCGGCAGAAGGAAAGCGACTGCGATGGCGATGGCGTTTGCGGGCATGATTGATTGACTCTAACGCTCTGCGAGTCTCGCGCGCGTCGGCGCGTCTACTTGATGTTGCCGGCGAGATTTTCGATGACGGTCTTGATGTTGCCGCCCAGCGTCGTGAAGACGCCGATGACCACGAGCGATATAAGCGCGGCGGCGACCGCGTACTCGGAAAGCTCAAGGCCGGTTTCGTCTCTAAGGAATTTGCTGATCATCGTCTTTTGCTCCTTTTGGAGTGAGAAGCGGCGGGCGCGTTCTCGCGGCCTGTGCAGCAGGCCGCGAGGGCCAAACAAGGGCCGGGGGACGCGCCCGCCGTTTTTCGCGACCGCGCCTTCGCTACTTGATGTTGCCGGCGAGGTTGTTGATGACGGTCTTGATGTTGCCGCCCAGCGTCGTGAAGACGCCGACGACTGCGAGCGCGATGAGAGCCGCGGCGACCGCGTACTCGGAAAGCTCAAGGCCGGTTTCGTCGCGAAGAAAGCTCTTAATCATGGTTTCGTTTGCTCCTTTTGAGTTGGTGGTTGTGGTTGAGCGCGCCCCCTTCAGCCGAGTGCCGCGGCTGCCGAAGGCACATGAAAAATTTCAGAGACCGGGATGCAACACCGAAGTCCCGCGCGTGCGCGTGCGCCCCGCGGCGACCGACCATCTACGCTCGCGCGCCGGCTTGGACTCGCGCGACCCGCGAGAGTTGATTGCGCCGGACGCGGCGGCCACAACGGCGAGCGCCAGAAGCAGAATGTTCTGCCGCGCGTCGGTCGCAAGCTCGACGGCGCGAAGGCCGACGAAAACCGCGAAGGCAAAGAACGGAGCGGCCAGCGCGACGGCGGCAAGCGGGAGAAACATTTTTGCGTTTATCTTTTTCATACGAGTATTTCCTCCCTCTCAATCTTTCCGCCGGGCGATTTACATCGCGTGGACACACTGGCTATTACAAGAGGCGTGCCACCACTCCTTAATCGTCAACGCCGCTTGTTTGCTGTGTTTTCGTGAGGAGCTAATGAGCGCTTTGTCGCCGCGCGTTGACAACGCAGAGAGACGAGCGCGGTCGCGCTTCTCTCGTCGCGCCCATCAAGTGAGCTTGAGCGAACGACTTAGAGCCTTGTCGCCGCGCGTTGTCACCGCGGCCCGGAGGTTTTCACCGCGAAGGCGACACGGGCAACGGTGTAGAAGCAGAAACGCGAGCGTGAGCGAGCGTGTCTCTTATCAAGAAACACACGCTCGCTCACGCTCGCGTTTCTGACCTTGCGCCTAACGCTCCGACTCACTCTCTCACGAAAATCACCGCCCGCTTATCCTCGAACACCTTGCGCCAACCTTTTTCCTGACGCAGAAGGCTCGCGAGCGCAGCGTCGGGGCCGACGGCGACGGTTCGCACGCCCTCGCGCTCAAGCGGCGCGCGCCAGTCGGCCACGCCGTCGCGCGTCTTCAGGAACTCCTCCATGAAGGCGTCGCCGTACACGTCCGCGCGCCCGTCAATGTAGACGCGATAGTCGGGCCGCAGTTTCCAAATCATGTAGCCGCCCCAACCGTACTCGTTGAAGACGGGCTGCGGCAGACGGTTCTCGCGTATGAACTCGACCGCGGCCACTGGAAAATTCCGCGCTTCGTCCGCCGCCTGTCGCGCGGCGACCTGCTGAACTCTGACGAAGCACAAGGCGAGCGGCGCGGCGACGAAGACGAGGACGTTCAGCGCGACTTTCAAAAAGAGCTGCGACCCTTCCTCTCGCTTCTCCGGCCTCGCAAGCCACGCGCCCCACGTCCGGCGCGAGAGCCACTTCCACAAATGCTCCGCGAGCAGCGGCATCGCGGCGAGCGCGAAGAATGGCACGTTGCGCCCCGAGCGCAACGCGGCGTAGCCGGTCGCCGCCAGCAACAGAAGAGACGACGGGCGCACGCGCTCGCGCGCGAGAATCATCACGACGAACGTTGCGAACAGCATCACGGCGAACGGTTGGAACATCGGCTCGTGAAAGTCCGGCGAGAACCACTCGTTGATGTACTTCATCATCGCATGCGAGGTCAGCGTCTCGAACGGGTAGAGGTACAGCCGCGCACCGTTCGGGTTGAGCAAGACCGCCGCCACGCACGCGACGAACACGACGGCGAGCGGGCGCACACGCGCTCGCACCGTCTCTTTGCGTTCTTCATCCGAAAGCCACGCGTCGAGCAGGAGTCCCGCAATCGTCAACGCGATCAGCGCAAGCCCCAGAGCGAAACCCGCGTGCATGTTCACCCAAACGGCTGTGAGCGGAACGAGCCACCAAACCTTTCGCCCTCCCTCCCCGCGCACGTAGCCTTCAAGCACCGCGAAGAAGATGCTCGCGAAAAGAAACGAGAACATCTGCGGGCGCACGCCCCACGTCGGCGACGCGGCGAGCGCGCCCAACAGCAGAGCGAAGCCCGCCACGTATGGATGCCCCGCCTTCGCCGCAAATCGTCTGAGCGCGATCCACATCGCCGCCGAGATGACGAGCGCGAAGCCGACGACGAGTCCCGCGTACCCGAACGCCCGATGAGTCGCGTACATCAACGCTTCTGAAAGCCACTCGTGCGCGACCCATTCGCGCCCGAAGAATGTCGAAGAGAAAATGTCCGTGCTGGGGATGCTTCGCGTCTCCCAAATGAACTGCCCCGCGCGCAAGTGCCACCAGAAATCCGGGTCGCTGACGGCGCGCACCGCAAGCACGAAGACGAGCGACATCAGAACTAAAACCATCAGACGGCGCACGGACAGGCACAAGCCCTTCAGACTCTCGACGCTTCGTCCGAATGTTTCGTTAACGGGCTGTAGCTGCTCCGTGACGCTCTGCGCCGCGCCGGTCGAATACTCTTTCATAATCCTTCCCTTAACCTGTTAGTCGTTACCGCCTGAATCGAGCGGCCTCTTTTTCGTTACGTTTAGAGACGGGCAATGCCCGCCGGTTCGAGCTGTGATGCGGATCGAACCGGCGGGCATTGCCCGCCTCTAAACAGGCGGTGAACCGCGCCGCCGCGTGACGAAGACGAAGCCGCACAGCGCGAACAGCGTGAAGCCGGATGCCCACAATCCTGCCACGTCCGTCGCGTTGCGCTCGAAAGCGAGATGCACAGGCCCGCGCGTGAAGGTGAGCATGAAGAACGGCGTCGCGGCGTAGATTCGATTGCCCTCGCGCGCGCGCCAGCGCGGCGAATAGGTCGTCGAGACAAGCACGGGCACGTCCTCCGTCGCGCGCGATGCGTCGAGCGCGAGGCTCAACACGTTCTTCCCGACCGACGCGCTGACGGAAGCGACGCTTTCATCAACAGCAACCCGCCCCTGCTCCAACGCGGCGCGCACCTCACGCCAAGTCTGCCGTATGGAACTCCGTTCGTAATAGTAGGACGGCTGAAAACTCTCTATGCGCTCGCCGGGCGGCTCCGTCAGCGGACGCTCCACAATACGCGCGCGCGGAAACTCCGCGAGCGAGGAGCGAATGCGTAGAAAGAGCGGCGCGTCGCTCGCGAGCAGCACGAGCGTGCGACGCTGCGAGAAGTCGCGCAGAAGCTCGAAGGCGCGGCCCTCGTCGTCGCAATCGTATGTGTCCAAAACGAGCGCGCCGAAGTTTTCGAGTTCCGTGAGACGGTCAATCTTCCTCTCCGTCGAGCGTGCGAGCAGTACGTCGAGCCAGCCGTCGCCGAACTGCTCTTCGGCGAGTCGCACGAAGTCGAAATCATTGCGCCGCCGGCCCTTGACGGAGAAGTTCGAGACGACGAGCGCGGGCCTATACGTCAAGACGCGAGCGCGCGGGGCGGGGCCGCCCTCTATCTCGAAGACGCTCCAACGGTCGAAGTCGTGTCGTGCGATAACGGCAGGCTCACTCGCGAGCTTTTCCTTCGCCGCGTCCGACTCGACAACGAAGTAGCGGACGCCGAGCCAGAGCGCGCGTTCGAGTTGGCGCGAGAGCGGCTGCGCGGCGAAGTCCAAATCGTCGGCCAGCACGGAGCTGATGCCGAAGCTGTCCTTCCCCTCTGAAACAGAGTTCGCGAGCGCGTTGAAGAAGATGGAGTTCGGCGAAGCCTCTCGATAGACGACGCCCAACGTCTCGTTGCCCTGCGCGCCGAGGTAAGCGTTGAGCGCGGGGGCGTCGGCGTGCAGAGGATTGTTGACCACGTCGAGGACTTCGACCAGATAGCGCCCCTCTCGATGCTCGCGCGCGAAGCGCAGCACGGATTCGAGCCTCTCGTTCTCCTCCGCCGCGTAGAAGGCCAAGCCCCCCGTCGGGCGCGACGATTGAAAGACGCCGAAGGCAACGACCGCGAGGCCGACGACGCACACGTGGCGCGCGAAGGCCCAAGCTCCGCGCGGCCTCCGCACCTCAAGCTTGAAGAGATCGAGCGCGGCTGCGAGCGCGAGGCCGACCGGAACGGCCAGAAGAAAATTCAGCGTCGAGAAAAATCGAAAGGCTTGCAGCGGAAACCACGGCGGCGCGACCGTGGACGCGAGCACGACGCCCAAAGCGAGGGCGAGCAGCGTCAAAAGATATGCTCGCGCCCTGTCGTCCGCTTTCCGAAGCCACAGCGCGAGGCCGGCGGCGGCGACCGCGTACCAACACCAAAGCCACGGAGTCAAGAGTCCGCCGAGCGGTATGACGAGCGGGCGTGTCGCGAAAAACTCATACGTGCCGAACATCGGCGCGAGCCAGAAAAGGCAGAGCGCGAGCGCGACGAGCGGCGTCACGAAATGTACGAGCAAAGCGCGCCCGGCCTCTTGTCGCGAGCCTGCATCTTTCGCGCCGCGCATCCTTAAAACATCGAGCGCGAGTGTTGATGCGACGAGCAGAGCGCCCGTGAAAGCGTTGAAGAAGTTCGCGAGTATTGTTAACGCAAGTAGCGCGCAGCTCACAGCCGCGCTCAAACTGCTTCGCGGCGAGCGCAGGTATGCGACGAACCATGCGAGCAGCAGGACGAAGCCGAGCGGCTGTGTGTAGAAGCCCGCGACGAAGGTGCTTGCGTAGTCGAGTCCGCACGTCGAGGTCTGCAAGCGCATGTTGACCAGAAGCAACACGCACGCGCATGCCGCGCATGTCGCAACCCTATCGCTCTTGCCCGAAAGCCTCCACGCGAGAAGCCACACGGCGGCGGGCATCAGCAACATCGGCGCGACGAGAACGAGCTTGAACGCAGCATCCGGCGAAAGTCCCGTCGCGCTCAGCAACCCGACGAGCCAGTGGAAGAGCGGCGGATAGAAGTTAGGGAAAGGCATCCCGCCGAAGTAGGCATGAGTCCAACCGAAAGTGTCCGGGAAGATGCCCGCGTTGTAAATTTGCGCGACGCCCCAGTGGCCCGAGCCGTCTGTCGCGCGCGAACGCACGCCGCGCCATACCTCTAGCCAGAAGTTGCTCACGAGCGCGACCGGAAAAATCGTGACGAGCGCGACCGGATAAAGTCGCCACACGAAGTCGAGCCGCGGGGCGGCTGCGACACTCGTCTCCGACGCGCTCGCAACGGCAATGCTCGTCCGCCTCGATGCAGTGATTTCCTGACCAGACTCCATCAACTTTTATATGCTCTAACTATTTCAACGTCGTAACGCTGACCTTGTTTGTAGGGGCAGGGCTTGTCCCTGCCCGTTGACTCAGTAAAGCCACCATTGATTTTAATGAGCGTTGATCGGGCAGGGACTGGGCCTCTGCCCCTACAGTTTTGAAGTACGCGCTCAGTAATGCCGCAAAGCCTGCGCGGCGAACAGCGCGAGGCTCGCGCCGCCGCCGGCTATAGTGAAAGTCCATTCCACAAGCGCGCTCCTGCGTCGCAGCGCCGCGCGCATCATCACCATCCCGCACTTCCATCCGTCCTGCTGGTAGAGCGGCAGTATGTTTGTCGCGGCGAGTAGAAAATTCATCGCCCCGAACCACGTACCGCGCGCAAGCACCGCCGCGGCGAGGTTGACGAGGACGCCCGCCATCAGCACGAAGACCTGCCGCGACAGACGACGACGCTGCAACTCTTCCATGTCGAGCCGGACGTATGCTCCGACGGGCAGCGCGTGCAGCTTGAACTCGACGCCTCCGATGCGGACGCCGCACAGGCGCGGCCCCCAACCGATTCCAAGCTCCGGGGCGCGGACGCCGCACAGACGCGCCGCAACAAGATGCCCAAGTTCGTGTATGAGCATCGCGAGGACGAACCAGAGAACGTAAACGAGGATCATTTGTAGACACGCCCGCCGGGCTAACGATGTATTAAGGTTGATGTAAAAAGCCGTGAGGTGTATCGGGTTGTAGTAAGTACTCGAACGCGGCGGCTGGCGGCGACTATAGGTCAGCCGCAAACTTTTACCACCGTGCCGCGCCCTTCTTCACTTCGACGCCGGATGCGGGTCGGCCCGCAGTTGAAGTCCGGGCTGCTGATCGTCTTGTAGAAAATCGCCCACGTTGATCGCAAGCCGCTTCAGCTTTTTGTAGAGCGTCTGACGCGAGCCGAGTCCGAGCGCGACGGCGGCGCGCGCTACGTTGTAGTCGTTGCGTCGAAGCGTCTCCGTGATGACGCGCCGCTCGTAGTCTTCGAGCATGTTTTCAAGATGCGCGGGGACGCCCTTCGCGTCCGATGCGCGCGTCTGCTCGCACGCTGGGCGGACGCGCTGGCTCACATCTTCGGCGACGATGTATGCGCCCTCGTCCGTGTACAGCACAAGCCGCTCGATCTCCGCGGCCAGCTCGCGCACGTTGCCCGGCCACGAGTAGTTCTGTAGGACGGCGATGGCCTCGGTCGTTATCCCTGCGACGGCGTGGTCGTTGCGACGCGCGTAGTGTGAGAGGAAGTGCGAGATGAGCGCGGCGGTGTCGTCGGGCCTTTCGCGCAGCGGCGGCACGTGAAGCGCGAGCGCGGCGACTCGGTAGTAAAGGTCTTCGCGAAACGCCCCCTCGCGCACAGACTTGAGAAGGTCTTTGTGCGTCGCGGCAAGCACGCGCACGTTCACCTTGCGCGGGGCGCGCTCGCCGAGCGTGTGGACTTCGCCCTCCTGCAAGAAGCGCAGGAGCTTGGGCTGCAACGCGAGCGGGAGGTCGCCTATCTCGTCGAGAAAAAGAGTGCCGCCTTCGGCTGCGCGAATGAGACCTTCGTGGTCTGAGTGTGCGCCCGTGAATGCGCCCTTGCGGTGTCCGAACAGAAGGCTCTCGATGAGGTCGGCGGGCGCGGCTGTGCAGTTGAATGGAATGAAAGGCGCGTGCGAGCGACGGCTCAGACGATGGACGGCGCGCGCGACAAGTTCCTTGCCCGTACCGCTCTCGCCTGAGATGAGAACCGTCGAATCGGAATCCTTTATGCGCTCGACCGAGCGCGACACCTCCGCCATCGCGCGACTCACGAAGACCATGCCGGGCAGCGTCGCGGCGACGACTTCCGACTGCTTGGGAGATTTCGCGGGCTTGTGCAGCTCCTCCCGCAGATGTGCATGGACGTGCGCGAGTCGCGCAACGTCCGACAGGATTCTCAACTCCGAAGCCTGCCCCTCGGTCAGAGGCCGCACGAAGCGTCCGTAGATAGCCGACCCTTCGCGCTGCTGCGTCGCCGCGGAGAGGACGAGGCAGATGTTCACGTCGCCCGCCTTCAACTCCTGCCCGCCTTCGGCAATCGTCAGCGCCGCCGCGACCTTCGCTTCGGCGTCGGCTAACTCTTCGGGGTCGAGTCCCTCAACCCACTTTAGATGTGGACGCTCGCCGGTCTTCTGCGCGAAGGTCGCCATCCCGTAGGTGTTGGCGACGGAGTCAACCATCAGAGCCGCCTTGAGCATGACATCGTAAAGGACGTCGCTTCCCGTGTTCGCGGCTCTGCAAAGGGCGCGCACCATTGACGCTAAAGGCAACTGGAAAGAGTAAGCCTTATCGCTCGCAGCCATCCCTGAGTCAGGCGAAAGAGACATGCCGGACATAAAACCCCTTGTTGAAAAATAGGTGTAGACAGTCCGAGTGAAGATTCTTTTCACTCAAGATTCGAGAGGGAAAATTTAAGGGCAAGGAATAACGAAGTCGTGCCGAGGAGAGTTTCGATGAACCGACCGGATGTCAGCGCCGTGCAACGACGAAGGTCTCAAACAGTCTATGGAATTGGCGCGTTGGGTGTCAACTTATTTCGCTTTCGAAGATTCCCCCGGCCTATTCGAGACTCTCAATCTACCACTATCAGCTTTACTGTAATTTGCTCTCGGAAATTTTCGTTCACTTTACTCAAACCCTCTATGTCCTATGACCGCTCCGGCAAAAGAATCGGAGTTTTTCAGAGATGTAATTTTCCACATACGCGCCTCGGCGTGTCACGCTCTATCTCACTGACAAACAAGACTATCTCCGATCAATGCCCAAACCGCGGATTTCCGTTCGCCCCCTGTACGCCAAATTAAGCGCTTAAGAACTCTTACTTGAAGTAAACGTTGAACTTAGCCGTATAAACCGTTGAAAACGAATATCTTTACAGCCTAATGTACGCATGCTACATTCCCGAAACCTCGTCGCTGCTCTAAAGCGATGAGAAATCAGCCGCGAGACCGAACTTGTCTCGATCCGAAAGTTAAACACATTAGAAATTGTCTCTGCCCAAGCTGAAAAGCAGACTCGGAGGTGTCCCGCAAAATGGCCGCTAACCCTTTCTGGACTGATACCAGACTCGCCGCGCAACGCCCCGCCTCGCGCGCTCTGTCGCTCCCCTCGCCCGCGCTTGAGGCGAGTGTCGAAGCTTTGGGCGCGCGCACAGGTGTCAGGCGGCGCGACCTCTCGATTCCCTCTTGGGTCGTCTTCTGCATGATCATGCTTGCGAGCTTTGCCGTCTGCGTGACGGTGACTATGCGAACGCATGCCGAGATGCGCGGCGCGGAGCAGAAACTCGGTCAGATGAGCGCGGACGTTGAAAAGATTCGCGACACGAATGCTTCTCTGAAGCAAGAGGTGAGTCGTCTACGCAAAGACCCGCGCGCCATCGAGACTGCGGCGCGCGCGCGCCTGAATATGATTCACCCCAACGAGGTCGTTGTTCCTCTGAAGTAACAAGCACATTCTACGCGAAGGCGGGCAGCCGCAATCATTTCTGCCCGACGCCCGCCGTAGCTGATCTGCTCCTTTACCGCTTCCGGTTTCCTACCCGAACGGCGCGGCTGCCGCCAACGCGAACAGCCGCGCCGCCTTTTTGTCTTCACTCGCTACGAAGCATCTGGTTGACACCTTTTGCGGGCGTCAACTAATATCGTTTTCTCGTTGATTTCAAAGACAATTCTACTGTTTTGCCCCGCGCGTTAAAGGGGGACGGAGCGACACGACAGTTATGCCTGAGACGAAAGAGTTAACCTCGCCTGCGGACGAGTCAACGGAGCGTTGGGAGCGTGAGACGCTTGAGCCTGCGCTCAGGAAGCGACCCGAAAGAAAAGCGCGCTTCGAGACCGTCTCGCTCGACGAGGTCAAACGCCTCTACACCCCCGCCGATGTCGCCGACGTGGACACTGAGCGCGACATCGCATACCCCGGCGAGTTCCCTTACACGCGCGGCATACATCCGACGGGCTATCGCGGCAAGCTCTGGACGATGCGTCAGTTCGCGGGCTTCGGCACGCCCGAAGAGACGAACGCGCGCTTCAAATATTTACTTGAGCACGGGCAGACAGGACTCTCGGTCGCTTACGACCTGCCGACGCTGATGGGCTACGACGGCGACTCGCCTCTCTCCGAAGGCGAAGTCGGCAAGTGCGGCGCCGCAGTCTCTTCGCTCGCCGACATGGAAGTCCTCTTCGACGGCATCCCGCTCGAACAGGTCACGGTATCGCAGACCATAAACGCGCCCGCCTCCGTCCTGCTCGCGATGTACTTCGTAGTCGCCGAAAAGCAGGGCGCGGACTTCCGAAAGATTTCTGGCACCCTCCAGAACGACATCCTCAAAGAGTACATCGCGCAGAAGGAGTGGATTTACCCTATCCGCCCCGCGATGAAGCTCGTCGTTGACACCTTCGAGTTCTGCGCGCGCCACGCCCCGAAGTACAACCCGATCTCCGTCAGCGGCTACCACATACGCGAGGCAGGCTCGACCGCTTTGCAGGAACTTGCCTTCACCTTGCGCGACGGCATCGAGTACGTCCAGTGGGGTATAGACGCCGGACTCGACGTTGACGAGTTCGTCCCGCGCATCTCTTTCTTCTTCAACGCGCACAACGACTTCTTCGAGGAGATAGCGAAGTACCGCGCCGCGCGTCGCATCTGGTCGCGCGTGATGCGCGAGCGCTTCGGCTCGAAGAGCGAGCGCACGCTCCAACTCCGCTTCCACACGCAGACCGCGGGCGTCTCGCTCACCGTGCAACAGCCCCTCAACAACATCGTGCGCGTAGCGATTCAAGCTCTCGCTGGCGTCCTCGGCGGCACGCAGTCGCTTCACACGGACGCGTACGACGAAGCGCTCGCGCTGCCGACAGACCGCGCCGCGCTCATCGCGCTCCGCACGCAACAGATCATCGCCGAAGAGACGGGCGTCGTGAACACGGTTGACCCGCTCGGCGGCTCCTATTTCATCGAAAGCTTGACGAAGAAGATGGAGGACGGCGCGCTCGACTACTTCGCTAAGATTGACTCGATGGGCGGCATGGTCGAGGCCATCGAGAAGGGTTTCCCGCAACGCGAGATTCAAGAGTCGGCGTATCAATACCAGAAGGCCGTCGAGCGCGGCGACCAGACAATCGTCGGCGTCAACAAGCACGCGATGACGGATGAGCCTTCGGAAATCACCACACTCGTCATCAACGAAGAGGTTCGCGAGCGCCAAGTCGCGCGGCTGGAGCAGACGAAGTCGCGGCGCGACGGCGGCGCTGTTAGGGGCGCGCTCGAAAAATTAAAGAAGGCCGCGCGCGACGGCGACAACACGATGCCCGCGACCATCGAGGCCGTTCGCGAGTACGCCACGCTCGGCGAAATCTGCGACGCGCTGCGCGACGTTTACGGCATATACGAAGAGCCTGCGTTCTAAAGAAGCGATTAGCTTTTAGCTATTAGCTTTCAGCCAAACAAAGGCTGATCCGGCTAACAGCTAAAAGCTAATCGCTAACTGCTCATCATGTCTGAAAGAAAAATTCGCGTTCTGGTTGCAAAGCCCGGACTTGACGGTCACGACCGTGGGGCTAAGGTCATCGCGCGTGCGTTGCGCGACGCGGGGATGGAAGTTATCTACACTGGCCTTCGGCAGACGCCTGAGATGATCGCGGCGGCGGCGTTGCAGGAGGACGTGGACGCCGTCGGCGTCTCGATCTTGAGCGGCGCGCACAACACGCTCTGCCCGCGCATCGTCGAGCTTCTGCGAGAGCGCGGGATGGACGACTGCCTCGTCATCGTCGGCGGCATCATCCCGCAGGAGGATATCCCGCGCCTGAAGGAGCAGGGCGTCTCGGCGATCTTCCTGCCCGGCACCTCCACCGAAGAGATCGTCAAGTTCCTCCGCGAGAACGCCGGCCAGCGCGCATGAGCGGCGAGTCCGAGCCGCCCCCTGCGGTTGTCATCGAAGA
>DASQLL010000142.1:0-10714 GCA_035630035.1 Pyrinomonadaceae bacterium
AGGTCTTTCTTTGCTGGGGCTGGCTTATCAATAAAAACTTAACTTTCTAATGCAACGGTCTGTATCTCTTCGTGCCCCAAGACGCTGTTTTACGAGTTGAATATGAAAGTGGTTGGAGTGTGCCGAATATCTTCACTATTAACAATACGGGCGTGATTACCTCACGAGACAAATTCGTCACCGGATTTAATAGAGATGAAGTTTATCAGCGCATTCTAGACTTTAGGAATTTGGACTTTGAAAGTGCGAAGTCTAAATATGACCTAAGAGATGTACGAGAGAGAAGTCTTTTAGAGTCTTGGCATATGGTAAAAGCAATGAAAGATGTTGGTGAACACTTAACGATACTACTTTACCGTCCCTTTGATACTCGCCATCTTTTCTATCATCATTCACTAATACGTTGGCCCGTCTATGCTGTAATGAGACACATGATAGACGGGAGGAATTTAGGTTTAGTATCAGCCCGTAGCAACAAATCGCAATCTCCCGATCATTTCTTTTGTTCACGATTGATGATCGAAACGAAATGTGGTGAGAGGACAACCCAATCTGCCCTCTTTCCCCTTTACCTCTATCCCGACGCTATTAGGACTGGTCTTTTTACAGATGAAACAACCGACGCGCCCGGCGGTCGTCGCCCCAATCTCGCGCCGGAGTTCGTCGCGGACTTCGCCGCGCGGCTGAAAATGTCTTTCGTCGCGGACGGCAAAGGCGATCTCGCGCAGACCCTCGGGCCGGAAGACATCTTCGCTTACATGTACGCAGTCTTTCACTCGCCCACATACCGAACGCGCTACGCCGAGTTTCTCAAGATTGACTTCCCTCGCCTGCCTCTCACCTCCAGCCCCGAACTCTTCCGCGCCCTCTGCGCGCACGGCGGCGAACTCGTCGGACTTCACCTTTTGGAGCGACACGCCCCGCCCATCGCGACTTACCCGCGCGCTGGCGACAACAACGTCGAGACCGTGCGCTACACCGCGCCGGGCGAAGCCGAAGCCGCCAGCGAGGGGCGCGTCTGGATTAACCGCGAGCAGTATTTCGAGGGCGT
This sequence comes from Pyrinomonadaceae bacterium, assembly GCA_035630035.1. Taxonomy (GTDB): domain Bacteria; phylum Acidobacteriota; class Blastocatellia; order Pyrinomonadales; family Pyrinomonadaceae; genus QHXN01. The sequence goes on from DASQLL010000142.1 coordinate 1,052, forward strand.
GCCGCCCGAAGTCTGGAACTTCCACGTCGGCGGCTATCAGGTCGCCCACAAGTGGCTCAAAGACCGCAAAGGCCGCGAGCTTACTTTCGACGATCTCGACCACTACCAGCGCGTCGTCGCCGCGCTCGCCGAAACCATACGACTGATGAGCGAAATTGACGCCGAGATCGAAAAGCACGGCGGCTGGCCGCTCAAGTAAGCCAACTCGTCAGCCTTCATAACGCTTGCGCTCGCACGCGGACAGCGTAAACTTGCATGCGCTCGATTCCGAATCCGAAGCTTTAGCGGAGGCACACACGTTGAAAAGAAGATTCGCGCTGATAGTCTCTTCGCTGTTGCTGCTTTCATGCCGGCCCGCGCCGTCCGACCCTTTCGCCGGGAAACTCGTTGACCTCTCGCACACGTTCGACGAGCAGACCGTCTACTGGCCGACGGCGGAGCCTTTCAGGCTTGAGAAGGATTTCGAGGGCGCAACCGACAAGGGCTACTTCTACGCCGCGAAGCGATTCTCGACCGCGGAGCACGGCGGCACGCACATTGACGCGCCCTATCACTTCGCGGAGGGGCGCAACACCGTAGACCAAATCCCGCTCGAACAGTTGATGGGGAGCGCCGCCCTAGTGGACGTGTCGCAGAAGTGCGAACGGGAAGCGGACTACGAGGTCTCGGCTGAAGACTTCGCGGCGTGGGAGCGAGAACACGGGCAGATTCCCGCGGGCGCGATTCTCCTACTTCGCACGGGCTTCGGGCGGCGCTGGCCCGACCGAAAGACTTACATGGGCACAGACGAGCGCGGCGCGGAGGCCGTCCCGAAGCTGCACTTCCCCGGCCTTCACCCCGAAGCCGCGCGCTGGCTCGTCGCCAACCGCCGGATCAAAGCCGTCGGCCTCGACACGCCGAGCATAGACACGGGACAGTCAACACTCTTCGAGAGCCACCGCATCCTTTTCGATAAGAACATTCCCGCCTTCGAGAACCTCGCCAACCTCGACCGGCTGCCCGCGAAGGATTTCTACGTCATCGCGCTGCCGATGAAGATCAAAGGCGGAACGGGAGGCCCTCTGCGCGTCGTCGCCTTCGTCAAATAACGTATGAGGGCGACGGTGTGATGGAAGAATGTGAGACGGAAGTTGGGACTAAGTAAGAGCGTGAAAGAAAATTCATCAACGACGTGCGCGCCTCGTCTGAAAACATTCGGGGCGGCCTTCTGTCTGTTGATCTGTTTTTGCTCTCCCTGCGCGGCCACGCAGAAGTCGCAGACGCGCACGTTGCTCGGCGTCACGCTCAGCAAGGAGGTTGCCGACTGGCTGAATGAAGTGGAGAACAAGCTCGGTAAAGCTACCTACGCGGAGTTCGCCGAGCTTGACCCCGGAGACGCGGGGGGCGATTACACTTTGGGCTTGAGCTACATCACGAGGAATGGCGGCGCGGTGTTGCGCGTTGACGAGAGCTTCAGGGCGAAGGGCGCGAGGGCGACCGAGGCGGTCATCGCGCACGAGCTTCTTCACCTGCGCCTGCGCGCGCGCGGCTACCCGCTGTTTCTTTTTTCGACGACCGTGAAAACGAAAAGAGGTTTGGCCGTGGACGTGGAGCAGTCGAACGTCAACGACCTCGTGAGCATGATCGAGCACAGGGTTTTCGCAGGCGAGATGCGGCGGACGGGTTTCGACAAACTGGTTGACCTGACGAACGGGCTGGAAGCCGCCAGAGGTATGGGACGCTCGGAAGACGGGCAGGCCGAGATGCTCAACTACGCGCGCGCCGTTCTGGAATGGGATGACTCGAAAAGCTTGGACGAGCTGACGAAAATTCATCACGTCAACGGCTGGGAGAGATCGCTCGTCGGCGGGAGAAAGATTGCAGGGATAATCCGCGCTTCGAACATCAGCGCGCCGAACGATGTCGCGCCCGTTTTTCTTCGCTGCATGTTCGTTCTTTACGGGGGCGATTTCAGAGTCGAGCCGGACGGTCGGTTCGCCCTCGCGAAGGTTTACCCGCAGATGATGATCTACGTTAAGCGAGCGCGGCGGCGTTCACGTTAGAGCAGATTCGGATTCAGCATGGGGCGGAAACGCGAGCGTCCGAAGAAGTTCGTGGTGGAAGCGAGTTTCTGTTTTATCGGTGGTGATTCAGAATTTATGATGGCTGTTTTTGGCAAAGCAGTTGAGCCTTTATCTTCTTGGCTATCAGAAAGACTGCTTTTACCTCATCATAAATTCTGAATCACCACCCATTATACCTACCTAATAAAGATTAAACTTGACATCGAACCGGATGAGGATATTATCCCTGTGCCCCAAAACCATCGACGTGACTCATCGCGCGTCGTCGAGCTTTAACTTCCGGCGTGAAATCAGACTGTTCGCCACCCGACCGCCGTCCGGCGGTGCCTGCGGTGTCTCTCTGACGTGGCGGGCACACTGACACTCCGGCCACCTCGCGTCACTCCGAACTTAACTACGAGTACCAGGGCGTCGTTATGGGCGAAGTTTAACGCTACATGGCGTCGTGCGCTCGCACGGAGCTGGACGCGCCTTTCTTACCCCGTGAAGTAAACTTCACTTTCAGCGCGCCTTGTATCGCAAAGGGGCGTGGCGCGCGCATAGTGTCCTTGCTCTTCAAGCACCCTCAGGGAAGCGAACTCCCGCCGGCCCTTGGTGAGCTGGGCGCTGTCCCAGCAGTCAGCTCTCATCACCTAAAGGAGACAAGATGAAACTCAACAAAACAAACACTCTCAAGGCACTCGCCATCCTTGTCGCGGTCGGGCTGCTCGTGGGCGGCCTGCTCGACGGTTCAGAGTTGCCCGGCGAACGCATCGCCGGGGCACAGACCGCCACCGACTTGGGCGAGAATCCGCCGGAGATTACTTCTTTGTCGGCGACCCCCCTGAGCGCGGCCACCGCGCAGGGTAACACGAAATTGTTCGTCAGGTTCGCGGCGGGCTCGAATTTGGGTTCGCAAGTCACAGCCGTCATCGACGACCGCGACGTGCTGCTGCGCGACGACGGGCAGGGCGGCGACAGCGCCGCCGGCGACGGGAAGTACACCGGGATCATCAACCTCGACTTCAAGCAACTCGCCGACAATCAGGCTCGCTTGTCGAAGAACTCGAGCACGTTCGAGTCCTCCGAGTCCATGAATCTGGCGAGCGCCGACTCCTACCCCGTCGATGACGGCACCTCGGACGGCGGCGAATCGGGCGGCGGCGAATACGTGCCTTCCGCGGAGGAGCCGCCGGGCGAGCCCGAGCCCGAGGCCTACCCGACCATATCGGAAACCTCCTTCGAGTCGATGAGCCTATCCGCGGCGGGCGGCGGCGGTTCGACGAGTTCGACCATCGACGTGCCCGCCTTCAGGTCGCGCGCTCTCGCGGGACAGAAGAAGTATCAGAAGGTCAACTACAACAACGTCAAACCCGGCGACGTGGTGCCGCTCTACCGCATCGGCACGTCGACCTCCATCGACCCGGAGAAGTCGCTCGTCATCCGCGACCTGAGCGTCATCCAAGACCCCTCGCGCACGCACAACGTGTGCGCCAACACCGGGACGCCGATGGGCAAGTGGACGTTCGGCTACCTGATGACGCAGCTCGCCAACCAGACCCAGACCGGCATCGACCCGCGCGTCTTCACGCGCAACATGTTGGAGAAGTGGCTCGCGCCGCCGACGGTCAACGGCTTCACGCCTACCGTCCGCCAGAAGATGCAGACCATCATCATCGACCCGTGGGAGGCCGCCAGCGGAGGGCCGGGGCAGCCGCTCGACTTGTCGAAGGCGCCGTTCCGTCTGCTCTCCATCGTCAACCGCATTGACCTGCGCCGCAACAACGGCTTCGGCGGGAGGGACGCGGGCGAAGGCCGCTTCGTCTTCAGCGCGATTGACAGGAGGCCAACGGCACCAAACGGCGGGTGCGGCACGCTTCAATTCACGGTCATCTTTGAATACGGGATTGACCGTCAGGGCAACGCCGTCCGCGACTGGGCGCGGCAGTGGTACAACCTCAGCGCGATGAGCTTCGGCCCGCAGTTCAACGCCGCCCTCCAAGCCATCACCGAGCAGTTCGCGGCGGCCGGGGTCGCGCCCTCGAAGCCGAACGGCAGCGCACTCAACCAATTCCGCACCAACGAGATCGCCCTCGCCAACACCTCGCCGGACGACGACTGGCAGTTGCGCGAGTTCCGCCTGTTCTCAAGTGGCTTCGACGCCGGTCAACTGCGGATGGTGACGGTCAAGCTCACGCCCGACACCACGCGGCGGGTGGCCGACACCACCGCGCGCTTCATCAACCACAAGACCCAACTCATCCTTCAGGAGCGCCACGACGTGCCCGAGATTTGGGAGGGCATGAACTTCCTCGGCGGCTTCTCCGACGTGATCAACCTGTCCAACTCCTTCCCGCCCGACGACAACTCCTGGCGGGACGGGCCGACCGTCACCATCAACAACCGCGAGGCGCGCCACAAGTTCTCGCTCAACACCTGTAACGCGTGCCACACGACCGAGACGGGGACGACCTTCACGCACGTCAAGCCGGGCGCCTTCAACACGCCGGTGGCACTCTCCGGCTTCATGACCGGGATCACCGTGGTCGATCCGGTCGACGGCACGCCGACCCGCACCTTCAACGAGTTCGAGCGGCGCGCGCTCGACCTCGACCAACTCGTCAACCTGCCGAGCGTCTTCCAGATGAACAATCATCGGCAGGCGATGACGCACTAAACTGACGAACGCGCCCGCCACCGGCCTTCCCCGGGCCGCGGGCGGCTAAAGCTCGAGACCGCGCTTGGGCCGGGTGACGGAATTCTTTACGGGCTCGCAAGGGGTAGCGGCAAAGCGACGGGAGGTTAGCTGGCCTAGAGATTACTTGAGAGAAAGTTTGCGCGCCGGACAGTGTGAACGTCACCCACATTGTCCGGCGTCTTTTGTTCGACACTGAAAATGACCCACTACCTCAAAATCGGCATCATTGACACGGGCATTGACTACACGCATGCGGACTTCGGCGGGCCGGGGACTTCCGCCGCGTACACGAGCAACAACAGAGCCATCATAGAGCCTGGCACGTTCCCCACCGCGAAGGTTGTCGGCGGCATGGATTTCGCGGGTGACGCTTACACCGGCGCAAACGCCCCCATCCCCGACCCCGACCCGCTCGACTGCACCAACCACGGCACACACGTGGCCGGGAGCGCCGCCGGGCTTAGCGTCAACGTTGACGGCACGACTTACACTGGCCCCTACGACGGGACTACGCCGTTTACCTCGCTCAGCATAGGGCCCGGCGTGGACTACTCGTTCCCGGACGGCACAAACATCGTAGTGCCCGCAGGCGGCTCCGTCACCTTCCCCGTACAGTTGACGGCCAACGCTGCCGCGATGAAGCATCCACGCGACGTGACGATGGCGGCCACACAAGGGAACAATCCTCGGCACTACATGAGCGAGGAGTCGGGCTACCTGACGCTGACGCCTGCGGGCGGCACGTCGCTGCGGCTCCCGCTTTATGCCGCCCCGCGCCCGGCGTCTAACATGACGACCGACCACAACTACGTCCTCTTCACAGGGCCGACAGGCTCAACCGACGTTGGCTTGACCGGCCAAGATGTCAACACGGGCAACGCTTTCCCCGTTGATGAGCTTTCACTCGTGAGCGCCTTCGAGTTGCAGGGCATCAGCCCTGCCAATATAGCCGCCACGAGTCCGGCGAGAAATGCTGACCTGAAGTCGGTCGGCGTGACGAGCGACTACAAAGCCACGAACTCCGTCGCCGCCGGCACCAAGATATTCTTCGCCATAGCCACGCACGGCCAGTGGTCTACGCCGAGCGATGTCACTTTCAATATCTTCATTGATCGGGACATGAATGGCACTGACGACGTACAGATCATCAACACGGCATTCGCGGACGCAAATGGAAATAACTTTGATGTCTTCGTCTCGGCGCGGCGTCCCGCTCCATTTACGGCTGCGTTTACCGCCGATAGCTTCATCAACAACGTGGCGGCGTCTAGCCTCGACACCGTACCCCACAACACGAACATGATGGTCATCCCGGTGTCGGCTTCGGCTCTCGGTTTGACCACGGCCAATGCCAAGTTCAGATATCGCATCGCGGCTACCAGTCGCGGCTTCGGCGGCACAATAGATAGCATGACCGCTCTCACTTACGACGCGGCCAATCCCGGCTTTAACCTCACCGGAGGAGTACCCGGGTTGCCGCTATACGCCGATGTCAACGAAGGAAGCATTCCGGTCGCTTACAATAAAGCCAACTACCTTGCGAACGCATCGCAGGGGCTGCTCTTGTTGCATCATCACAATGCGTTCGGAGCGCACGACCAGATACTCTCCGTACAGGAGCCGACTGCGACATCAGTAGCGGTTGACGCTGCCTCCGGGCAGTACAGCGATCCGGTCACGCTGAGGGCGACCGTCAGCCCGGCGACCTACCTTGATCAGACCATCTCCGGCAACGTCCAATTCTCGGTTGATGGCAACCCCGTCGGTGCGCCCGTCCCGGTTGATTCCGGCGGCGTGGCTACGACCAGCTACACGATTGATGTGGCCGCCGGGCCGCACACAATCACGGCGGCTTTCACCAGCACCAACTCGGCCTTCCTTAACAGCAGCAACACCGGCACGCTCACGGTGTCGAAGGAGGATGCCGACGTGAGTCCGTCCGCCTCGAACCCGGGCGCGGTCAAGGTGAACTCGCCCGGCGGCACCGCAGGCCCCGTCGTCCTCTGCTTCGACATCAATGAGGAGAGCGACGGCAGCCCCGGCGACACTTCAAACATCAACAGCGTTACCGTCGTGGCGACGCCAATCGGAGGCGGCGCGTCCGTCGCGGCGGTCGCGTACAGCTTCAGCGGCGGAGGCGTGGGCGCGACGCGCACGGCCTGCGCCACCCTGACGAATGTTCCCGTGAACGTCTACGATGTGACGTTGACGATTAACGGGGATTACTATCAAGGCTCAGGCAAGACCGTGTTCACTGTCTATGACCCATCGCTCGGATTCGTGTCGGGCGGAGGCCGTCTCATACACAACGGCTATGAGGCCAACGTCGGCCTGAACATCAAGTACCTTAAGAACGGCAACGCCCAAGGGTCGCTGCTCTATGTCGAGCATAGGCCCGAAGGAGATGTCGTCGTTAAGAGCAACGCCATGGGCAGCATGGCGATAGTAGGGAACGAAGCCAAGCCCACGGGCAAGGCAACGGTCAACGGGGTGGGCAGCCACACCTTCATCGCTAGGGTAATAGACAACGGCGAGCCGGGAACTAATGATCGGTTCGGGCTGCGCGTTACGGACCCGAGCGGCAACCTCGTGCTCGCCCTGACCTTTGATCCTATTCAGTTGTCCGGCGGCAACTTCTCTGTGCCAAAGCTAACCGGCAAATAGCAATTCGCCAGCCCAACTTAAAATGGCGGCCACCAGTGGCCGCCATTTTTTTTTGTATGGGGCTAATAACGATGCCGGACGCTCGCGTTTTCGCCTGCACATCCAATTCACTTGTCTTCTTCCAACAGTCGCGTAGTGCTTTCCGTAACGCTCGGCGGCGCGGCCATGTCGCTCGTGTCGGCGCGCACGCTCGTGAAGACGGAGGCGGGCACGGAGCGCGCCGGGGGAAGCTGCGCGCCGCGCGCGCTCGCGCGGTCGAGTTTCGGAGGGGCTTTTTCGTGCGTCGTCGCCGGCGCGCGTTTCGCGGCCTTCGAGCGCGCGGAGTCGTCTTCGAGCAGCAAGCCGTAGAGCATCCGCATGAGGCCGATTGTGAATACGAGCGCGGCGGGGAGCATCAGGACGAAGAAGTCTTCCTTAAAGAGCGTCAGTAGCACCGCGAGGACGGCGAACGTCACGCCCGCGACCATTATCAAAGCGCCTTTGCGCGTGCCTCTCTGGCGCGGCGTAAGCGCGAGCGCGCCTTCGCCCGTCGCGCTCGCGCGGTAGCCGCCCGACTCGACGAGTTCGGTCACGGCGTCGAGCGAGAGGCCGCACCGCGAACAGAAACGCACGTCGTCGGAAGCCTGCTGGCTGCAACGCGGACAAAACATGAAGCCTTCACCTCGCGCGTTGAAAGAATTTAAGACGGGGACTAAGAAACTCCTAAGTCTCGACGGCGTGCCTCGGTTTACGACAGGGGATTGTCGAAAGTTCGCGCGCTCCTTCGCGCGAAGGTGCGCGCTCATCCGGGTCGCCGGGCCGAAGAATCAAGAGCCGCCGCGATTCGACATGAGAAATCGCGGCGGCTCTTATCGGTTGCGGCGCGGCCATCGCAAGCTCAGGCGCGTGCGTCAGGCGTGTTGCGGTTGCGGCGCGGAGTCGGTCGTCTGCGGCTGTATGCGGTAGCGCAAGATTGCGCCGCACCCGCCGACTTCGGCGAGCAGCGCCGCGTCTTCGATGAAGGTGATGCGCGCCGAAGTCTGGCGCGCGCGCGTGACGAGGTCGTCGGCGACGATCAAGGAGTCCGGCTCGATGTTAGCCACCGCGCCGCCGTCCTCGCCGGCGACGACAGGCTCGGCGACTTCGCTCTCGGAGAGAATCGCTACGTCCTCGCGGTCGCCCTCGATGTTCTGCTGGCTCGCGGTGACGATAAGCTCCTCGACCTGCCCCATCGAGAGCGCTTCGAGCGTGTCCTGCGAGCCGACGACGGCGAGGCCGCCCGCGCGGTACTCGTTCATCAAACGCTCGACCCTTTCAACGTCCGAAACGGCGTCCTGCTCGCGCATCGCCGCGAGCGACTCGGCGAGAACCTCATGCTCCGGCGCGTCAATCGAGAGGCTCAGCACGTCAACCACCCTGTCGGCGACGGCCTTCGTGAACTGCTCCTTGAGTAGAGGAATGATCACCTCGTCGCCGGATAGGATGATGTGCTCGACGTTGTCTTCGCGCACGACCGCTTCGAGTTGGTCGGCGACCTCTTTGGCGTGTTGCAGGTGATAGTTTTCAAGGTGCCTCTGGTATCGCATCTGCGACCAGCCGCCGACCTTCGAGCCTTTCGTCTTGACGTTCTTCAACTCGTCGGACTTCAAGGTCTTGCCGCGACCCATGACGAACAGGCGCGCGCGGTTGGTGTCGGCGAGCAGGACTGCGTAGCGAGGGTACTGATCCATAAGGCGCGCGAGCGGGTAGAGGTGCGGCTGGTTGTAGATGTAGAGCCGGTGACTCTCAATCGGCGCGGCGAACTGGACGGCCTCGAAGAAGTCGTCCGCGCCCGCGCAGGCGAAGATGGCGACGCCGTTCGTTTCGGGGCGGACTTCGTTTGCGATGTACTCGCCGATGCGCTCAACGTCGCGGTCGAAGCTCTCGCGCTCAGGCGTGTGCGCCGCGTATGTGCGCGCGCGCTCGGAGAACTCCTTGCGGAGGAAGCGGTCGAAGTCCTGCCGCCCTTTCTCGTTCGCCTGCGCGTTCAGATAAAGACTGATGACGGGCGCGCTCACCGGCTCGAAGTCGGCGAGGCGGTCAATAATCTGCTCCAAAGTATTGCTCTCTGCTGCTCCGCTCTGTGCCATGTTCGTATCTCCCTTTCCTCGTTCCCGGTATTAGATTACTAATTGCGTCGAGGTTGCGCGCACGCCCGCAACGACAGGCACGCGACGTTCGGGGGCGTCGGCCCTCCAATTACTTTTTCGGGGGATTGTTTATTGGATATTAGCACGCGCG
>DASQLL010000143.1:0-7373 GCA_035630035.1 Pyrinomonadaceae bacterium
CCGGCGGCGAGCGCGATCATCGCGAGCAGAACCATCGGCCTCATGCCGAAGCCCGCGAACTCGTTCGAGGCCGCGAGGGCCTGCGTCACCTTCGGCGCGATCTCGCCCAAGTTGGTCGAGCCTGTGACGCCGAACAGCAGAGACATTCCGTACAGCAGAATCCCCGACGAGAACGCGCCCAGCAGGAAGTATTTCATCCCCGCCTCGTTCGAGCGCCGGTCGCGCTTCGTGTAACCCACAAGCACGTAGAAGGTCAGCGCCATCAGCTCAAGGCTGATGTAAAGCACGATCAGGTCGTACCCCGACGCGAGGAACATCATCCCCACGGTCGCGAACATTACGAGCGCGTAATACTCGCCGCGCTGCTCGCCCTCAACGTCGAGATAGCGCAGAGAAATGGCGACCGTCAGCGCGGCTGCCGTGAGGAAGATGAGCTTGAAGACGATTGCGAAGCCGTCAATCTTCACCGTCCCGTAAAAGCCCGTCAGCGACGACGAAGGCCACACGGACATGCCCAGCACGACGACCGATGCGGCGGCGAGCGCGAGTCCGACGAGCGCGAAGTAGCCCGTCCAGCGGGCGTCGCGTCGCGGCAGCACGACTTCCAACACGAGCGCAACGCACGCGCAGATCGTCAGAATCAACTCCGGCGCGATCAGCTTCACGTCGGCAAGATCGAACAGCGCGGTTGTGGAGGCTTGAAGAAGCATAAGTTTGAACGATGAACGATGAACGATGAACTGAAGGCAAGTTGTCTTTCAGTTCATCGTTCAGCGTTCCTACTTCTGCGTTTGTCTTTCTGCCGTCTGCGGCGCGCGCGGCGAAGTCGCGGGGAACGGGTAGTCGGGCCTGACGTGCTTGACGATTGCGGCGACGGGCTTCTGTATGAAGTCAAGGAAGGGCTTCGGGTAGACGCCTATCCAGAGCGACATGACAAGCAGCGGCAGCATGTACGCCCACTCGCGTCGCTTCAAATCTCGCAAGCCTTCGTTCTTCGGGTTCTCGATGTTGCCGAAGAACATTCGCTGGTAGAGCCAGAGCATGTAGCCCGCGTTAAGGATGATGCCGAGCGCGGCCATGCCCGACCACCACGGGTTCGCCTCGAACGCGCCGCGCAGCGCGAGAAACTCCGAGATGAAGACGCACAGCAGCGGCAGGCCAATCGCCGTCATCGCCATCGCCAGAAAGACTGCGGCGTAGCCCGGCATCACGTGCGACAGCCCGCCGAACTCGTTGACGGCGCGCGTGTGCCGTCGCTCGTAGATGATGCCGACCAGAAGGAAGAGCGCGCCCGAATATATGCCGTGATTGATCATGTGCAGCACCGCGCCGTTCAGCCCGTTCGGGTTCATCGCGAACAGGCCGAGCATGACGATGCCCATCGAAGAGACCGACGAATAGGCGACGAGCTTCTTTACGTCGCCGTCGCGCTTGACGACGAAGTACATCGCCGCGAGCGCGCCGTAGATGATGCTGATGATGGCTAAGATCACCATCACGTTCCGCACGCCGAAAGAGCCGAAGTAGCTCTGATCAATCGAGGCCTGCGGAAAGAACGGCAGGCTGAAACGAAAGAATCCGTATGTGCCGAGCTTGAGCAGGATGCCCGCGAGGATGACCGAGCCTGCGGTCGGCGCTTCGACGTGCGCGTCGGGCAGCCAAGTGTGAAACGGCCACATGGGGACTTTGATCGCGAACCCTATCGCGAACGCAAAGAACAGCAGCACCTGCATCGAACCCATCGGAATCACAGAGCCGAGCGACTGCATGAACATGATGTTGAAAGTGCCCGTCCCGTTGGCCTGCGCCATCGCGAGGCTGTTATTGAGCATCGCCAGCGCGTCGCCGTTCCCGACCCCCGCAATCAGAGCCTTCGTCGCGGGCGTGATCGCCGAGACGAGCTGCGCGTCCTGCGTCAGGAAGTACATCTTGATGAGGCCGAGCAGAAGGCCGACGGAGCCTGCGAGCGTGTAGAGGAAAAATTTGATGGCCGCGTACAGACGACGCTCGCCGCCCCAGATGCCTATGAGGAAATACATCGGCACGAGCGAGACCTCGAAGAAGAGGAAGAAGAGGAACAGGTCTGCGGCGCAGAAGACGCCCAGCACCGAAGTCTGCAACAGAAGCAGCAGCGCGTAGTATTCCTTCTCGCGTTTTTCGATGTACTCCCACGAAGAGAGCGAAGCGATGACGCCGAGCAGCGTCGTCAACAGGATGAGCAGCACGGCCACGCCGTCAACGCCCATCTGGTATCGCGCGCCGATTATCGGAATCCACTGCGCGTCTTCGAGGAACTGAAAACCGCTAAGCCCCCGGTCGTATCCGACGAGCAGGAGCGAGACGACGAAGTCGAGCAGAAACCACGCGGTCGCGAACTTCTTAATCGTGCCCGTCTGATCCTTCTTGAACAGAAAGAGGACGACGAGCGCGCCGAGCGCGGGCAGCCACGTGATGATCGAGAGCAAATAGGGGATTTTCACTTTCCCTCCAAAATTAGCGATATATCAAGAAACAATTAACAGGGATGGACAGGATAAAGGAAACGCAGAAGTCAGAACGCTGAACGCTGAACCGAAAGGCAGTCGTCTTCTATTCATCGTTCATCGTTCTGACTTCATACTTTGTCTTTCATCCTGTCCATCCTGTCCATCCCTGTTTGAATTATCTTTCCTTACCGCCCGCCCGTGATGGCGGCGAATATGTCTTTGCCGAAGTACAGCCCGACGGCGAAGATGAGTCCGAGTATCATGACGAGCGCGTAGTTGGCCGTCAGCCCCGTCTGCGCGGCGCGCAGAAGCGGCGACATCAAAAGTTTGATGAAGCCCGCGATGCCGTTTACCGCGCCGTCAACGACGAGCCGGTCGAAGTTGCCCGTCAGACTGCTCAGACGCCGCGTCAGCCACGCCGTGCCGTTTACCGCGCCGTCAATCCCCTTCGAGTCCGCCGCGTAGACGCCGCGCGCCGCGTCCATCGTGCGGCGCGTTACGAGCGCGCCGTACAACTCGTCAACCCAGTATTTGTTGAAGCTCGCGTGGTAGAGCGTCGAGAGCCGCCCGGCCCAGAGGTCGGGCAGGTGCGGCCTCCAGACGTAGAACAGGAAGCCGAGGAAGATACCGAAGCCCGCGACGACGAGCGAGACGATGATGAAGAACCACTCCGATGCGGCGTGCGAGCCGAACGTGCGCGCGACCGTGCCCGCCATGTTGTAGCCGGTGTCGCTGTACGGCAGAGGCGCTTCGGCGTGCTCGTCTCCGCCGTGCGTCGCCTGCGTCGCTCCATGCTCGTCGCGCGCTACAGGTGTTGCCGCATGCTCGCCCTGCGCGCTCGCGGTCTCGCCCGTCGCTCCGTGCGAAGCGGGAGAAGTTGCGCCGCCGGTCTCGGCGTGAGTTTCGCTTCCGAACTGTCGCGTCGAAGGATTCCAGATGACGGGGTCGAGCCAGTTGACGATGTTGAGACGCCCGCCGGGATGCTCGCTGCCCGTGATGAACTTGAACGCGGGGCCGACGCCGACAAGTCCCCCTATCGTCGCAAGCACGGCAAGCACCGCGAGCGGAACCCACATCGAGGGCGGCGACTCGTGCGGCGTGACGGAGCCGTGCGCGTCGCCGTGGCCGTGCGCGCCGTGCGCGCCGGGGTCGTGCTTGTCGTGTATGTCGTGGCCGCGCTCGTCCGTCGCCTCGCCCTGTCCCAAAGCCTCAGTTTGCAAGACGTGTGCGACGCCGACGCTCTCTTCGGGGCCGTGGTGCGGGCGGTCTGCGACCGAAGGATCAACCGCGACGTGTATCGACTTGCCCTCGTCGTAAGCCTGCGCGTGCGCCTCGTCCGCTTGCCCTCCCGCGCGCACTTCCAAGAAACGCTCCTTGCCCCAGAACGTCATAGCCATCAGCCGCGTCATGTAGAAGGCCGTGCAGGTCGCCGCGATTGTGGCGATGAGCCAAAGCAGCCACCCGCCGGGGACGTGGCGCGTCGAGGCCGCGTTCCAAAGTATCTCGTCCTTCGACCAGAAGCCCGCGAACGGGATGATGCCGCAGATCGCGAGCCAGCCCGCGAAGAACGTCCAATACGTCTTCGGCATGTACTTCTTCAAACCGCCCATTCGGCGCATGTCCTGCTCGTGATGCATCGCGTGAATCACGCTGCCCGCGCCGAGGAACATGAGCGCCTTGAAGAAGGCGTGCGTCATCACGTGGAAGATGCCGATTGTGAACGCGCCGACGCCGCACGCCAAAAACATGAAGCCGAGCTGCGAGACCGTGGAGTATGCGAGGACTTTCTTGATGTCGTTCTGCGTGATGCCGATTGTCGCGGCGAACAGCGCGGTCAGCGCGCCGACGATTGCCACGACCGTCATCATCGTCTGCGAGTGCTGGAAGATGACGTTCGTGCGCGCCAGCATGTAGAGGCCCGCCGTGACCATCGTCGCCGCGTGAATCAGAGCCGAGACGGGCGTCGGCCCGGCCATCGCGTCGGGCAGCCACACGTAGAGCGGTATCTGCGCGGACTTGCCGCACGCGCCTATGAAGAGGCCGAGCGCGATCCAGGACATGATTCCCCAATGGCCTAAGACTTCGACCGGGAACGTGCGCGCAGCTTCCATGACGGTCGAGTACTGCGTCGAGCCGAAGGTCGCGATGACGGCGAAGACCGCGAGCGCGAAGCCGAAGTCGCCGATGCGGTTCGTGATGAAAGCCTTGCGCGAGGCGTCGCCCGCCTCTTTGCGGTCGAAGTAGTAGCCGATGAGAAGGTACGAGCAGAGTCCGACGCCCTCCCACCCGACGAACATCATCATGAAGTTCGACCCCATCACGAGGATGAGCATCGAGAACATAAACAGACCGAGGTACGCGAAGAAGCGGTAGAACCCCGCGTCGCCGTGCATGTAGCCCGTGGCGAATATGAAGATGCAAAGCCCCACGCCCGTCACCACGAGCATGAAAACGGAAGAGAGCGCGTCGAGCTGGTAGCTCCACTCAACGTCGAGCAGAGAGCCTTGCCCGCGCTTCTCCGGCACGTTCGGCATCCCGACGAGGACGGCGACGCGCTCGCCCGGCTTCGCCCCGCGCTCGATGGCTTTGCGCTCGGCTTCCGCGTGCATGAGCCTCTCGCCTTCCAACTGCGCGCGCTCCGCAAGCCCCTCCGTCAACTCCGTCGCGCCGCCCGGAATCCACGTGTAAACCATGTCGGTTGTCACGTAAGGCTTCGGCCAGACGCCCGTGCCGTAGGAGATGACCGCCGCGACGCTTATCAGAAACGCGAGCGCGACCGACCCCACGCCGACTGCGGCGACTACTCTTTCGGAGAAGCGGAACTTGCGGCCCAGCAACCCGTTGATTGCCGCGCCCAGCAGAGGAAGAATTGGGACGAGCCAGATGTATCTATGCATAAGAATTTAGTGAATGGTAAATGGTAAATGGTAAATGGATAGAGCGCTTTTTCCATTCACTATTTACCATTCACCATTTACCACTTGAGCAGATCAATCCTGTCAACGAAGATCGTTTCCTTGTTGCGGTAGAGCGCGATGACGAGTCCCAGACCGATGGCCGCTTCGGCGGCGGCGACGACGATGACGAAGACCGTGAAGACCTGACCGGCGACGGCGTTCACGTTCCCGGTGTTTTGCAGGTAACGCGAGAAGGCTATGAAGTTCAGGTTCGCCGCGTTCAGTATCAGCTCGATGGACATGAAGATGACGATGATGTTGCGCCGCACCAGCACGCCCGCGACGCCGATTGCAAACAGGAGCGCGCCGATGATGAGAAACTTCGAGAGGTCGGGGTGCAGCAAGCCCTGCTTCATGTTGTCGAACCTCGAAGCGTCTTGAAGCAGGATGAATGCCGGCGTGAAAAGACTGTTCATATATTCAATCCGAAATCCAAAAAGCGCACACCGCCTCTAGGCGACATCGCCGCTCGCATCGGTCTCGACCGTCGAAACGTACTCGCCCTCGGCGTCTGTGTTGTCCGAAGCAATCTCCTGTTTGCTCGTCCGCGCGAGCAGAACCGAGCCGACGATTGCGACCAGAAGAAGCACGCTCGCAATCTCGAACGGCAGCCCGCCGTAGCGGTAGAGGCTGCTGCCGACGCGCTGCGTGTCCTCTGAAATCTTTGAGACGCGCGTCTCGCCGCTACGCAATGTCGCCGCGCGCTCCGTCGTGCTGGTGTCCGCGCCCGGCGCGAACTGCTGCGCCGACATGTTGACCGCGTAGAAGAGTCCGAAGACGAGCAGCGCGGCGAAGACCACGGCGGCTGTGACCTGCGACGGGCTGTTGAAAAGCTCCTCGCGCCCGTGCTCTTCAGCCGAGACGTTGACGAGCATGATGACGAACAGGAACAAGACCATCACGCCGCCGACGTAGACGAGTATCTGCACGCCCGCGATGAACTCCGCGCCGAGCAGCACGTAGAGCGCGGCCACCGACATGAGCGTGGAGATCAGAAACATCGCCGAATGCACCGCGTTGCGCGCCATGATGGTCAACAAGCCCGCCACCAGCGCCGTCAGCGCGAACACCCAGAAGAAGACGCTTTCCCAGCCTGAGAGAACCATACTCAATTTCGGATTGCGGATTGCGGATTGCGGATTCGAAGGCAAGAGCTTTTCGTCTTCGAGTTGACTTCCGTCGAGTGACGGAAGAAACAGGTGACAGCGCCCCTCTCGTCGAATCCGCAATCCGCAATCCGCAATCCGCAATCTCCTTTCAAGACCGTCATCAGGCCTCGAACTTCCTAGCCTCGCGCCCCTGCTCAAGCATCTCGCGATTCCAGACGAAGCCGGCGCGCGAGTAGGTCGCAAGCTCGAACTCCTGCGTCAGCTCAAGGCACGCCGTGGGGCAAGCCTCCTGACAGAGCGCGCAGAACATGCAGCGCGAGGTGTCGAAGATGAACTCGTCGAGGACTTTCTTTTTGCGCGGCTTGCCGCCGACCGTCATCTCGATGTCCATCGCGATCACGTCAATGCAGTCTTCGGGGCACGCGAGCGCGCAGAGGTTGCAGGCGATGCACAGACTTTCGTGCGTCTCAGGGTCCATGTTCAGACGCGGCGCACCATGAAAGCGCGGCGCGACCTGCGGGCGAACCTTCGGGTACTGCTCCGTGTAGATGCCGAAGCCCTTCACGGAGTCCTTGTCCGTCAGCGCGCCCAAGTTGTACTTCAGCGTCAGACGCATCCCCTGAATCAGATCGTTCATGAAGAAGCGCTTCAGCTTCTCCATCCAAGTCGGCTGCGGAACACTTACCTGTGGCATAAGAACTCCAAAAAGCAGTGACGAGTGACAAGTGACGAGTGACAAGTTAAAGCAAGTTCTTGCTCGTCACTTGTCACCCGTCACTTGTCACTGCTGTTGTTATTGCGGGCTTGCCCTTCGGCACGTT